>CAIWSO010000418.1 GCA_903915315.1 uncultured Spartobacteria bacterium
CCTGTGAATCCTTTTAATCCCGTCATCCTGTCTGAAAATCTGTATTCAACTCTAGCAGCAGGTATTTCCGCCGCAGCCGCAGGATCCCGTGGCATCGGGAAGGACTTCCTCGGCGGGATCAATCTGGATTGTCTCGAGTTGGATTTGCTGCAGGGCAAATTGCTCGCGGGCCTGTTGAAGCAGGCCGAGGGCCAAGGGATCGGGAAGGTGCCGCGTGCGGAGTTGAATTTCGACCGTTTTGCCAGCATATTGCGGGAAAGATTCGGCCATCTCACCGTCCAGAATGAAAGACGCGTAGGCGTTGAGTTTTTCCTGAAGTTGGAGGATTTGTTGGTCCTCTTTTCCCCATGGTCGCGTCTCATACATGGCAAGAACGAGAAGGTCGCGGCGGCTATCGTAGGCAAAGGCATCAAGCACTCCTGTGTGCTCCAGCCCCATTGGTCGGGAACTCATGATATGATTTTATTGGGTTGAAGGGCTCATGCTTTCGGGAACCACTGATAAAGCATGAAGTAAACTAGGACTCCGGTCACCGAGACATAGAGCCAGAGCGGAAATGTCCAACGGGCCCAAGCGCGATGGCGTTCGTGGCGGGCTCGGATGGCGTGGTTAATGGTGATCAAAATGAGCGGCACAATCGTGATCGCCAAAATGATGTGGGAGGTGAGCATCCCGTAGTAAAAGGTGCGCCAGAGTCCCGTACCGGCAAACGGAGTGTGAACGCCATGAACGAGAACTTTGTGCAGGACGTAGGTGACAAGAAAAATGGTCGAGACAAGGAACGCGCCAGCCATGCAATTCCTGTGGGCAATTTTCCGGTCTGTTTTAATACAAAAAAAGCCGGCTAGGAGAAGGAGGGTCGAAATCGAGTTGAGGCCTGCATTGAGAGCCGGAAGGTCGGCAACACTCATGGTACTGGGTTTTGACGATCCAAATCGCGGCACGTGCGCGCAATGAAAACCACGAGAGCGCTGACGATCACAAATACCACGCCCAACATGCAGAGAACCCCCCAGGAAAGACCGACGCCTGCCAGGACCGTTTGGGGCTCGTCCGCATTGCCAACGCCGGGTTGCCTGCAGCCCACGCAGGCCAGCATGGGATGGAGCAGAGTGAGGAAAAAAACACTGACCGTCAGGGTGAAGGTTTTCATTTGGAATTATTAGTCTTACTCTCGCGCAAAAGATCACCCAAGTCGATCATGAGCTTTTGGAGGACTTCAGGATCAGCGCTATCTTGATATCCACGAAGCCAGCCGTTCGCATCGACCATCACAAACCGAGTGGAGTGCGCTGGTGTGCCATCCGGTTCCTTGGCGAGGGGTTGGAGTAGGCCTTTCACAACGATGTTGTTGATATCCGCACTTGGGCCCGTAAGAAATTGCCAATAGGCGGGGTCGGCTTCCGACGATTTCGCGTATTCGGCCAACACGGGAGGGGAGTCATGATCTGGATCGACTGTAAAAGAGACTAATTGGACTTTCTTGCGGGCTTTGGCGAGGCGCTTGTTGAGTTCCGCCATGCGGAGCGTCGAGAGGGGGCACGGACCCTTGCAGCGGGTGAAAATGAAATTGGCGACCCAGATTTTTCCTTTGAGGTCGGCCAGAGTGATAGTGCGACCTGTTTGATCTGTGAGTGAAAAATCCGGAACCTGCGAGATTTTCTGCAAGTGGCCGGGGACCACATGGGGTCGTGTGTTTTTAAGATTACTGAAGGCGACACCAAGGAGCATGGATACGGCAAGGAAGGCTATCGCCCATCCCAAGCGGGGAATTCCTGGCCGCGCCTCAGGCTCAGACATAGTAAAGCAGTGTCAGCACAACGATCCAGACCACGTCCACAAAGTGCCAATAGAGGGCGACATTCTGCAGGGCGATGTGGTTCGATGGTGTGAAGCAACGAGTGAAAGCTTGGCGAAGGAAACACCAGATGATGAGCGCTACGCCGATGGCAACGTGGAGGCCGTGGAATCCTGTGATAAGAAAAAAGCTCGAGCCATAGATGCCGCCGGTATTGAACCAAAGGCCTTCGTGGTAGAGGTGTGTCCATTCGTAGCACTGAACGCCAACGAATAGCGTGCCTAAGAAAATAGTGACTGCAAGCCAGCTTAGGCCGGATTTACCTTTGGCAACGGCCATTTCAGAAAAGTGAAACGTGCAACTGCTGGCGAGGAGGAAGATCGTGTTGATCGAAGTGAGAAAAACGGGCAGGTGGGGGATATCGGCGCTCGGTGGCCAGGCGTGGCCGGCCTGCCAAGGAAAACCATTCAAAGAAATACGGAGAACGACGTAGCCGCCGAGGAGCCCGGCGAAAAGCATGGCTTCGGAAATCAGGAAAATAATCATCCCGAATTTGCAAGTGGCGGCTGGTGCGCCTTGGTGTTCTTGGGAATCGTGGGTGAGTGCTGCTGTAGACATAGTGGGTTGTGGTTTTTAAAAAATTATGGCGCTTGGAGCGGTCCGCGAATGTTCATGAGTATCAGAACAAGCGCGGTGAGTGAAATAGCAAAAAGCCATAGCGATGCCATGACAAACAAATTGGCGCGTTTTGTTGTGTTTTTTTTCATCGTTTGGTTGCCACCAGTAGGCCGAGGAGGACAGGAAGATAAACGATCGATGCAAAGAAAAGGTTGCGTGCCGCGTGGCGGTCTCGGCGACGAATAAAAATAAGCGCAAATCCTGAAAAGACGAGGCCGAGGCCGAGAGCGCCAAAAAAGTAAACAGGCGAGTTGAAACCCAAAACGCCAGGCACGAGCGTGACCAGCAGCAGACAGATGGAATACAGGAGCGCCTGACGGGAGGTGGTGGCGCACTCGGGATCGTTTGCTGTGAGCATGACGAATCCTCCTTGAGCATAGTCGTCTTTATACATCCACGCGATAGCGAGAAAATGCGGCATTTGCCAGAACCAGAGGATACCAAAAAGAAGACAACCCTCGAGGTCGTAGTTGCCGCGCGCAGCCATCCATCCGATGAGTGGAGGGAGAGCTCCGGGTACGGCTCCGACGAGCGTATTGAGCGAGCTGATCCGCTTCATCGGGGTGTAAACGAGGATGTAAATGGCAATCGTCGCGAAGGCCAGGAAGGCGGCGTCCCAGTTTGTGAAAAGCGCCAGAATCGCTAGGCCGGTCGTAGAAAAAAACAACCCGAAAAGGAGTCCGTCCACCGGACGCATGCGCCGAGCCGGGAGTGGGCGATCCATGGTCCGCTTCATTTGGGCGTCGATATCCCGTTCCCACCACTGGTTCAAAGCCGATGAACCTGCGGCGCAGAGAGCCGTGCCCAAAAGGGTCGCTGTGAGCAACACCCAATCAAAGGGGCCTTTCCACCCGAGAAGGAATCCAACCAGCGTGGTGATGAGGACTAGAAAGGAGAGGCGGGCTTTGACGAGAACAAGGACATCATCCCAAAGGCCCATTTTAGGGACTTCCTGTGGCACGGCGGCGGTCTTCATGCGACAGAAGAAAACTCCCTTTGTGGCTGTGTGTCCGGAACGCGGAAGCGCCCTGCTTGGATGCCGCGATAGAGGCGAAAGCTAAAAATCACGCCTAAGAAAAGAGAAAGGGCACCGAGGGCCATGTGGATCGTGGCGACGTCGGCCGCTTTGTTCGACCAAATCGTCCAGGCGCCAAGCAGAACTTGGCAGAAGATCATCAGCAACCAGATGCAGCTACAAAGGGAGGCGCGGCGGGCCACTAGGTTGCGGAGGCTGCGAATGGCCACGGCTGCCACGGCAAGGAAAATAACAACCGCAACGCCGCGATGGGCCATTTGAATCCAAATCTGGACAGCGCTTGTGGGCACGAGGTCTTCCGCGAGGCGTTTGGTATTGATTGCCTCAAGTGCCTGCGGAGAGGTATTCGGGAGAATTTCTCCATACGCCAAAGGGAAGTCAGGGATCGCCAGGCCCGCATGCTCGTGGCGCATGGTGGCGCCGAGAGCGAGCTGAAAAAAAATGAGGACCGTCGAGAGGATGGTCAGTTTTTTCAGAATCGGATCTGGAATGAAGACGTCCCAACCCCCACGCACGAACCTCGGGCTTGTGACAATCGTGATAATACCCAAAAGGCAAAAAAACGATTGGGCCAACATGGCGTGGAAAATGCCAATCTCATCCTTGAAAAGTGAGACCCGCAAGCCGCCTAGGAGACCTTGAACGCAAACCGCCACAAAGGCGATAACGCCCAGATTTTTGACCCAACGGCGAGGTTCTACTGCTAGCAGCCAAGCGGCCAAAATCATGGTAAGCAACCCCACGCCCGAAGCGATCAGGCGGTGGGCATGCTCGTAGAAAATCCCGCCCACCCAGCCGGAGATCGGAAAGAGAAACATATTGTAGCCATAGGTGGTGGGCCAATCCGGAACGGACATGCCCACGCCCTTCGAGGTCACGATCCCCCCGCTGCAGAGCAGAAGGAAGGTAGATGCGAGTGTGAACCAAGACCAGGCATGCACCCCGACGCGTCGGAGATCCACGGATGAGTTTTGGCTACCCATGCACCTAGGCGTTAGTGAGACTCAAGCTGGGCGCCATCCGGGGCCTTTTCCGTTTGCATCAAGAAATCCCGCTCGATGCCAGGAACGCTATACTCGTAAGGGCCATGATGAACCACAGGAGTGACAGGAAAGTTGCCATGGCCGGGAGGCGATGCAACAGTCCACTCGAGCGTGTTCGCGTTCCAAGGATTGTTGGAAGCTTTTTTGCCATTCCGGAGACTGGAAATCACATTCCAGAGGAAAACAAAAGTGGTGAGTCCTAGGCCCATTGCTCCGATTGTGCAGAGTTGGTTGAGCGGTTGGAGTTGGCGAAGGTGGTCGTAGACGGTTGGATCCGCGATACGGCGCATCATTCCGCCCAATCCGAGATTGTGCATCGGGAAGAATGTGAGGTTGAAGAATACAAAGGTGAGGAAGAAATGCCATTTCCCGAGCGTCTCACCGAGCATGCGGCCGAACATTTTCGGGAACCAAAAATAGATCGCTCCAAAGATGGCGAAGATACTGCCTCCGAAGAGCACGTAATGGAAGTGGGCCACGATGAAGTAGGTGTGGTGCACGAAGAGATCGACCGGCGTCGATGCCATGAAGATGCCGCTCAGCCCGCCGATGACGAACATCGAAACGAAGGCCAATGCGAAACACATCGCGGTAGTGAACTCAATCGACCCGCGCCAGATGGTTCCCATCCAGTTGAAGGTTTTAATTGCTGATGGAACCGCGATTACCATGGTCGAGACGGAAAATGCCGCACTCAATGTGAGATTCATGCCACTCACGAACATGTGGTGACCCCAAACAATGAAGCCCAGGAAGCCAATGGCGATCATGGCGTAGACCATCGCTTTGTAGCCGAAGATCGGCTTGCGGGAGAATACGGACAGGATCTCCGAGGTCAGGCCCATCGCGGGAAGGATCATGATGTAAACCTCGGGGTGACCGAAGAACCAGAAAAGGTGCTGCCAGAGGAGGGGTTGACCCCCGCCTTGAGGCGAGAAGAAACTGGTGCCGAGATTGAGGTCGGCAAAGAGCATTGCTGCAGCGGCGGAAAGAACGGGCACTGCGAGAATGAGAAGAATCGCAGTGATGAAGAGCGACCAGACCGGGAGCGGCATGCGGAACATCTTCATGCCTGGCGCGCGCATATTTACGATCGTTGTGACGTAGTTGGTCGCGCCGGCGATGGAGGAAAGGCCGTTAACAAATAAAGCAATACCCCAGAGTCCTTGGCCCATCGGCGTTCCATTGTAGGCCGCCACGGAACTAAGCGGAGCGTAGCCAGTCCATCCAGTGCCAGGAGCACCGCCCGGAACGAAAAATGCGGCCATGAGGATCACGCCCGAGAGCACATAGAGCCAGTAGCTCAGCTCGTTGAGTAAAGGGAACGCCATATCTCCGGCTCCGATCTGGAGAGGAATAAGGTAGTTGCCGAAAGCGCCGATCAGCAGCGGCATGACAACAAAGAAAACCATGATCGTGGCATGCATGGTCACCAGCATGTTGTAGCCACCGGGTATGATAGAGCCATCCACGGCGACCGTGGTGGGCAGGAGGTTACCGATGATCGGAATGGTTGCGCCTGGAAAACCCAGTTGCCAGCGAACCCCGAGCGCAAGCCCGCCACCGATGAAAAGAAAAGCGAGCGCCGTCCAGAGGTATTGGAGGCCGATCATCTTGTGATCGTAGGTCCAAAGATATTTTTTTATAAAACCCACATCATGGTGCTCGTCGTGGGCATGGGTTTCGTTAACTGGTGTGTCCGCAGTGATTGCTGTCATTTGAACAAAGGAAGTTGGATTTTCGAACCTTCATTAAAGAACAAATTCCTTCGGCTGAACACAAAAAAATATTGGGTTGTCTCGAGTGGGGTGCATGGATGACGACGGCGGGGGATGTTCAGGCGATGTGACCGAAGGGTGCGTTGTTTATAATCCGGCGGTCGCCAATTCCCGAAGAAGGGCCCGGTTGAGTCGGATGCCAGCGAGAAAGTTCGCGATCGGGAAGCTCTCGTTTGGGGCATGGGCGCGGCAATCCGGGGATGCTAGTGCCAGCAGTAGCGCGGGGTGACCGAGGATTTTTTGAAAATCGGTCAAGATCGGGATGGAGCCGCCTTCGCGGGTGAGGGCGGGCGGACGCCCGAACGTTTCTTCTAGGGCGCGGCGGGCGGCTAGGCCTTGCGCGGTTGTCGGGTCAAAGGCGAAGGGCTCGCCGCCGTGGCCGTTCGTGATGTCGATGCGAATGCCAGCAGGGCGGTTTTTTTCAAAATGACGAGCGGCCAAGGCCAAAATCCGATCGGGCTTTTGGTTGTGAACGAGGCGGAAAGAAACTTTGAAAAAGGCCTCTGCAGGCAGGACGGTTTTGCTGCCTTCTCCTTGATAGCCGCCGCCAAAGCCGTTGATCTCGGCGGTCGGTCGGGCTCCGATGCGCTCGACGGCGGAGTATCCAGATTCACCGGCGAGTTCGTCGACTCCGGCTTGCCTTGCGATATCACGGTCCTGAAGGGGTGATTCCGCAGCGGCGGCACGTTCCCAATCGGCCATGTCCTTCACGTCATCATAAAATCCTTCAATCGCAATGCGGCCAGAATCATCGTGCAGGCTCGCAATGAGGCGGGCTGCCGCTGACAGAGGATTTGCCACCGCGCCACCGTAGATGCCGGAGTGAAGATCATGCGAGGGACCGCTGACCTTGACCTCCATGGTGGCGATGCCCCGGAGGGCGTAACTGAGGGTCGGGTAGCCTTCGGCGGCCATGCCGGTATCCGAGATGGCGATGGCATCGCAAGCGAGTTCGGCTCGGTTTTTTTCCAAAAATGTTGTGAGGTTGGTGCTGCCAATTTCTTCCTCGCCTTCGATGAGAAAAATCACATTCACCGGGAGTGGGCCTTCGGCCAGCGCTTCGCCAACGCCAAAAATGTGGGCTAAAATCTGGCCCTTGTTGTCACTCGCTCCGCGACCGTAGAGGCGGCCGTCACGGATTTCGGGAGCGAAGGGTGGCGAGGTCCAGAGTTCCAGCGGTTCAGGGGGCTGGACATCGTAGTGACCATAGATCAGCACTGTTTTCTTGGACGGATCGGGCGGCGTTTTCGCCAAAACCACAGGATGGCCGGCGGTGGGTTCTAGGCGAGCTTCAAGGCCGATAGAGCGGAGCTTGGTCAACAACCACTCGGCGCACTTCTGCATATCGGGTTGGTGGGTGCTTTGGGCGGAAACGCTAGGAATCCGAACAAATTCAATAAGTTCATCAATGCGAGGGTCGTTCATAGAAAATCTCAATATATTGTGGTAGAGGGTGGAAAAGTGCCCTTGATATTGTATTTTTTTCTTGTTCTGGCAAGGCCTCCCTCTAGGCTCACAATCATCTTTTAACCGAATTCCCATGTATCTGCAATCTTTGGAAATCATCGGATTCAAATCCTTCGCCGCAAAAACCGTTCTGAATTTCCACCGGGAGGTCACCGCCGTGGTGGGCCCAAACGGCTGCGGAAAATCCAACGTGCTCGACTCGATCCGATGGGTGCTCGGCGAACAGTCGGCCAAGGCGCTTCGCGGTGGTGAGATGTCGGACGTGATTTTTAGCGGCACGGATAGCCGTCCACCTTTGGGTATGGCGGAGGTTTCGATGACCTTTGCGGAATGCGAGAAAGAGTTGGGGGTCGAGTGGAATGAAGTTCGCATCACCCGCCGCGTTTATCGCGACGGAAAGAGTGAATATTTTCTCAATAAAACGGCTTGCCGCCTGAAGGATATTCACCAGCTTTTCATGGATACGGGCGTTGGTCGCAGCGCCTATTCGATCATGGAGCAGGGCAAGATCGACCAGATTTTGAGCAATCGTCCGGAGGATCGGAGGGCTATCTTCGAAGAGGCTGCCGGAATCACGAAATTCAAGTCGCAGAAAAAAGAAGCGCTCCGCAAGTTGGAGCTCAGCGAGTCGAACTTGGTGCGTGTTCAAGACATCATCAAAGAAGTGAAGAGGCAAATCGGGTCGCTGCAGCGTCAGGCAGCCAAGGCGCGGCGCTATCAATCCGTGCTTCAGGATTTGAGGGTCTTCGACACCCATCTTTCCTACAACACCTATCGCCAGCTTTCCGGTGAGTTGGATTCGTTGCGGTCGCGCCTCAATGGAGGAGAGGAAAACAGGCAGAGCCACGAGCAGGAAATTGCGAGTCAAGAAGCCGAGCTCGCTGAACTAAGGCAGGGCCTACAGGAGTTGGAAACCGAGGCGGGAACAATACGGGACGGAATGCAAACGCTTCGCAACCGGATTTTTTCCGCCGAGAACCGGATTCAAACCAACCATGAGCGCAGTGCCGAGTCGGCCACGCTGATTGATCGACACCGGTTGGACATCAGTCAAGCGGAGGAAAAAATCCGCACGCAGGAGGAGCAAATCGAGCAGACGGACGCGATGCTCACGCAGATGGTCGAGAGTCTTGGTCAGCATCAGGCGACATTGGATGAGCACAGCGCAAGGCTATCCGCCCTGCGCGAGGAGCGTATCGGAGTGGAGCGGGAGTTGTCTGCAAACAGCACCGAATTCACCGGTTTGGAATCCCGTCTCCATTCTCTGCGAGCCGAGATATCGACCGCCGCGAGTCGGCGGGAATCAGGCGAGACCCGCTTGCATCTGCTCCAAGGTGAGATCGACACCACCACGCGACAGGCGGCGGAATTTTCCGTCAACATGGAGGAACTCCAACGACGCAAGGATTCCGCTCAATTGGCCTTGGAGCATTCGCAAGCCGAAGTGGCAGCGTCCATCGCCGACCACGACCAAGCTCAATTCGACAGGCAGAATGCCGATGCGGTAATGAACGAGGCGGGCAAAGAAGCTGCGGGTGTGGAGTCGCGCTTGGAGGTGTTGCGTCAACTTCAGGAACAGGGCGAAGGTTTAGACGAGGGGACGCAGGCTGTCTTGCGCGGGCTCGACAATCCGGAGTTTTTTCAAAACGCGCTCGCGGGAACTTTGGCTGGACACATCCAAGTCGAGGAACGCTTTATTCCAGCCATTGAAGGTGCACTCGGGTCGGCTTTGCAGGCGGTGATTTTTCGTGATCCTGAAGCGGCCAAGGCCGCCATTCACACGCTCCACGGAAAAAAGCTCGGCCGCGCTGCGGTGATTCCCGGCGATTGGATTTCCAGCATCGCGGATGAGTCCGATGGGGAACTTCCGTTTGGTGTGTTGGGTCGCGCCTCGGAGTGTGTGAAGGGAGAGGGCGCTGGTGCTGTTTTGGCGAGGCAGCTTTTGAAGCACGTGCTCGTTGTCGAAAATATGGGCGACGCATTTCGGTTGCGTTCCGAAAATCCCCGCTTTGCCTTCACTGCGCTGGAGGGCGGATTCATCAGTCACAGCGGACTCATCTACGGCGGGCTCTCCGGTGAGAATGCCGGGCAGTCGACCCTGCAGCGCAAGGTGCAAATTGAAACATTGGAAACCGCGCTCGCTTCTGCCACCGCGCGCATCGAGGATCTGGCCGTCACTCGCTCGCGGGCTGTCGCCGCGATGGAGACCGCCACAACACGTCTTCGTCATGCCCGCGATACACAGCAGGCTGCGCAGGTCGAAGCGGCCTCCATCGAAAATGAGCGTCGCCACATGGAGCGCCAACTCTCGGACATCGAAGCCAAGCGTGGATCGTTTCAGCGTGAGACAACATCGATTGAGGAGGCGATTCGCAGCAGTCTTGCGCGTTTGGGGGAACTCGAGGCTCGCATAGCCGAAACGACATGTGCTCTCGATACCTGCCGTGCCACGCGCAACGAGTGCGAAACGCGTATCCAAGTCGCTCGTGAAAATGAAAGCGCCGCTTCGGATTCGCTGAATGAAATCCGGGTGAGGGTTGCGACCGAGCGTCAGCAGCAGGAAGGTCTCCATCGCCAACGCGGACCCATGGCCGCTCGCATCATAGAGTTGAACGAACTTCTTGATGCGCGCAGGGTGGATATCACCAACTACGAATCGCGCATCGACTCGCTCGCCGCCGAGAATGCCTCGCTCGATATTTCCATTTCAGAATGGCGCGAGGAACTCTCGATGGAAGAAGCGAAGCTCAACGCTCTGATGGCGCGCCGCTCCGAGGTCCATGCGCAGGCTGAAGCGGTTGACAATACGCTACGCGCCGCGCGGCAGCAACTCGCCCAACTTCAGGATGAACGCAGTCGCATGGAGGTGAAAGCCGCGCAAAGCGAGATGCGTCTGGAAAATCTTCGCGCCCATGTGACGCAACGCTATCAGGCCGATCTGGAGGCGTTCGAGCCGGACACCTACGCGCTTCTCTGCGCCCTGCGGGATCGTGATCAGGGCAAATCCGATTCCCCCGAAGAGGGCGAGGATGCTACACCTGCGCCCAAGGTGGAATCCGAAGTCGAGCCCCCGCCAACGCAAAGTGGGTCGATTCCTTGGGGCCGCATCGAGCAGCTTGTGAGCGAGTTGACCTCGCGCCTCGATTCGATGGGGCCGGTGAATATCGATGCCATTCAGGAGTTCGAAGAGCTTGAGCAGCGGTATTTGTTTTTGGAAAAACAAAACGAAGACTTGGTGGCCTCGAAAGCCGAGCTTCTCGAGGTGATCGCGAAGATCAACCATACCACCAAGGCGCTCTTTGCCGACACCTTCGAGAAAGTCCGCGTCAACTTCCAAGAGATGTTCACCGAACTTTTCGGCGGGGGTCGTGCGGATCTTGTTTTGGTCGATGCGAGCGACCCGCTCGAGAGCGGCATCGACATCATCGCGAAGCCGCCTGGCAAACAGCTCCAAAGCATCAGTCTTCTATCGGGTGGCGAGCGAACCATGACGGCCGTCTCGCTCCTCTTCGCGATATACATGGTCAAGCCCAGCCCCTTCTGCGTGCTGGACGAAATGGATGCGCCATTGGACGAGTCGAATATCACGCGTTTCATCAAAATCCTCGATCGTTTCACAGGGCAGAGCCAATTCGTGGTCATCACTCACAACAAACGCACGATCAGTCGTGCGGACATGCTCTATGGAGTGACCATGGAGGAACACGGTGTGAGCAAGCTCGTGAGTGTGAAATTCAGCGGCAAGTCGGAGGACTCCGTCAAATCCGACCAAAGTGTGGCCCATGTTTTCGGCAAATCCGAAAATCTCGCCAGCGAGGATATTGCGATCTCGGCCTCCGTCGTCGAGAGTATCCAACCCGAGACCTTCGAGGAGGAACCCGTTGTTACATGAGTCTTCATAAAAACCTTAAAGAAGCTGTGCAGGCCCGCTTGGACATGGTTGCCGATCATGCCTTCCGCGACCGTGATGCCGCCGCGCACCTGAAAGCGCTCCAGTCCGCCGCATCGCATCTGGATTCGTTGGTGGCCCAACTTCCTCCAGACACCGACCCGACTCTCCGCCATTATCTCGAGCGTCAAAGCTACACCAAGGCGCTGGCGTGGTTGCAGGAATCGGTCGCTTAAATGAACATCACTTGCCGATGAAAAACCGACCACAGTGATGAAAACAGAGTTATTTGGTCCGGGAAGTTACATTTTCAAAGAGGGAGATTTAAGCCAAGAGGCCTACCGCATTATTCGAGGGAAAGTCGAACTCACGACAGACGTTGATTCAAAACCCGTGATACTTGCCCAACTCGGCAAGGGAGATATTTTTGGTGAAATGGCCATGATAGACGAGCGGCCGAGAACCGCTTCGGCCCAATGTTTAAAGCCTACCGAATGCGAGGTGATGCAGCCTGGTGATTTTCAGTCCGTCATTTTGGATCAACCCGCCCGTTCGCTACCCTACCTCTCGGCTCTGTTTGAGCGTTTGCGCTCCGTAACAAACCGACTGCAACATGAAGGCCGTGTTGCACCCAAATCCCAAGAGAGCCCATTGGAAAATGAGGCTCAAAATAAACCAACGCCCATTGAGGCAGACCCGTTTTCTCCATTCCAAATGCAAACAGAGAGTCCGCAAGAAACTGCCGCTTTGACGGTCATTTTAACACCCATGACGCCGACGTGTTCGTCCGTGATGCCTGAAGGATATGAAGCGATGCAGTTGGTTAAGTTTCCCTTTTGCATTGGACGGAAAACGCAATCCGGGTCCCAGCATGTCGAGGTTTTATCCGCGAACGATTTTATGATAGCCGACGTGTTGCCCTTTCAGGTCTCTCGAAACCACTGCTCGATTGAGCGTGAGGGGGATCGATACTTTGTGAGGGATCGGGGAAGCACACTTGGCACAATCGTGAATGGGGTTTCTTTAGGAGCAAAAAAAGAGAGACTCACTTATGATCTTTTGCCTGGGGGCAATGAGTTGATTGTGGGATCGAAGCAGAGCCCGTATGTATTTCAGATCGATCTGGCCTGACGCGATGGGCTCGCTCTAGTCGAGAATCTCCTTGGCCGCTTGGGGAGACGGAAGTCCCCAGCTTTTCCAGAGCGACAAGTATTCACGGCGAGGGAGAAGGACGTAATGGGGCGAGGCCTCCGCGCGAAGCCAAGTGATCAAATCACGAATACGGAGCTCCGTCATCACAGTGCAGCCGGCCGTTGGGATTTTGGGGCCACGCTGGATGTGGAAAAAGATGGCGCTCCCGGCACCTGGGATCGGATGGGCCGCATTATGCTGGATTTCGACAAGCCAACGGTGCGGGGGGTCGTTCAAACGCATGCGTTGTTTTTCAAACCACGCTGGTGGATTTCGAAGATCCACACGCACATGGCGGTTGTAGTTCGGCAATGTCGGGTCATCAATCCAAGCGTCCACATTCGACATCGTGTGAAATGGAAAATGGGCGCCCTCCGGCAAGGTGGAATCATAGGTGAAGATTTTCCCAATTTTGAAAATGCCGGCTGGGGAACGCTTGTCCTTTTCGCGCTTGAGGGGGTGAGGAGAATTTGTCGGAGTGGGATGCTCGCCGATGCCCCAAGCAAGACCGTTGCGGCCATAGAGGACATCCCAAGCCGCCGAGGCTGGCACCCATTCGCAAGCCATCTTTTTGAAGAGCTGGAGTCTTCCGGTCGAAGAATTCCACTCCGGAGCGATGGAAACCACGATTTGCGTCGACTTTTCCGTAAGGACCTCCGCCACGACGAGGGGCGCTGTGAGCCAGAAGCCAAAAAGAATCAGAGCGCGCATGGAGATTCCTCGGCGCAGTGCGTAAAAATCAAGGCTTCGCGGGAACGGCTTCGACGGCGGGTTGAGCGACCGAGGCTTCTGGTGCTCCCGTTGATGCCGGGGAACCTGGTGTGGCTCCGAGGCGAGAGAGTTGGGATGCCGCCATGCGGGCCACGGGGGACAGCGGGAATTGTGAGCCGATCATGTTGTAGGATCGGCGGGCTTCCTCGCGCTGGAATGAGCGAAGATAAATCTCAGCCTCCGAATAGGCGGCATAGGGTGCCGCATAACTTTGGGGATACTGTGTGACCACTTGCTGGTAGGTCGCCACAGCCGATGCCGTGTCTCCAGCTGCATCTTGGTTTTGTCCGATGCCCAAAAGAGCTCCTCCAGCGAGATCGTGTCGCGGAAAATCTTTGAGAAACGCACGGAAAGCGGCGGTGGACTCGTCGTATTTGCGATCATCGCGCAGGATTGACGCGATGCGCAAACGGGCATTGGCGGCCGGCATGCTCGAAGGATATTTGGCGATCAGGGCTTGATAAGCTTCGACTCCGTCGGCTTCAGCGAGGAGTTTTTGCGCTTGGCTATTGGCTTGGCTGGTTTTTACGAACCAGCCGATAGCGGCTACTAGGGCGAGCAAAAGAATGGCGGCGCCGGTCAGAAAACGGGATTTGTTTTTCTCCCAGAAGAGCTCGCTATCCAAGGCGGAATCGGCCAAGACTGGGCCTTCAAAAATTGGGGTTTGCGAAGTGGCCATATTAACCGCCTACCTCCGCACGGGCTGCATCGGCTAGGGCCGTGCTGAGATAGCGTTCCCCTGTCGAGCAACCAATCGTGACGATCAGTTTACCGGCATTTTCAGGGCGTTTCGCGATTTCGATAGCGGCGTGAACATTGGCGCCGGTGCTGATCCCACCGAGGATGCCTTCCTCCTTGGCGAGACGGCGCGCCATCGCAAAAGCGGCATCGTTGCTGACTTGGACGCACTCGATGATCTGAGATTCGCCAGCAGCATTTTTGAGATGGAGATTGTTGGGAACGAATCCGGCGCCGGTGCCTTGGATTTTATGTGGCCCTGGCTTCAGGGGCTGACCGGCAAGAGTCTGAGAAATGACAGGAGAATCGGCTGGCTCCACCGCAATGGCTTGAAACGAGGGTTTGCGTGAGCGGAGTGCCTCAACGCAACCGGTAATCGTTCCGCCCGTTCCAACGGCGGCAACGAGAATGTCCACTTTGCCATCCGTGTCGGACCAGATTTCTTCGGCTGTCGTTTTGGAATGGATAGCTGGGTTCGCTGGGTTGTTGAATTGTTGAGGCATCCATGCGTTCGGTGTTTCCTGAACAAGGGCCTCGGCCTTGGCGATAGCCCCTTTCATTCCCTCAGATCCGGGAGTGAGAACCAGCTTGGCGCCGAGCATGGCTAGGAGGGTGCGGCGCTCGAGGCTCATCGTTTCGGGCATGGTGAGGATAATCTTGTAACCTTTTGCAGCGGCAACGAAGGCGAGAGCGATGCCAGTATTTCCGCTGGTAGGCTCGATGATGATGGTGTCGGGCTTGAGGATGCCGCGCTGTTCGGCATCTTCGATCATAGCCATGCCGATGCGGTCCTTCACGCTCCCGAGCGGATTAAAAAATTCGCATTTGATTGCGATGGTGGCGTTGAGTCCGGCGGTGACGCGGTTAAGTTTGACCAGGGGTGTGTGGCCCACGGTTTCGACGATGTTGTTGTAAATCTTTCCCATAGGTTTCAGCGTGAGATTTCGATTACTACACAAGCCAACGTGCTAGTGCAACCCAGATTCAGTCGGGTATTATCCGGTTGTTCGCAATCCGCTCGCGATCGCGTTGATGCTCAGAAGCACTTGGGGTAGCAACTTGTCCTTTTGCAGCGTCGTGGTTGCTCCAGATGAGCGCCATTTCGAAAGGAGTTCGACTTGGTGGATGTGGAGTGAGCGCAGTCCGGCATCGCGGAGGGCGAGGGTCTTGAGCATTCGCGGACGTCGGACCTCTAGGCTGCCACCGAAGACTTCCGCCATCATTGATCGCGTTGCATCAAATTCGTTGAGAATAATGGCGAGGATCGTGTCCCTCACTTTTGGATCGGTGACCAGGCTGGCGTAGAGAGACATGATATCCCGATCCGCGCTGGCGAGGTTCGTTTCCACGTTGGTAAGAACATAATAGAGGAAGGGAGATTTTTTGAGCCCTTTGGAGAGGCTTTGGAAGAGGGTCGGTCGATTGGTTGAAAGTTCGCGAAGCGCGCTGCCCACACCGAACCAGCCCGGAAGGTAATGGCGGCTTTGATTCCAACTGAAGACCCAAGGAATGGCGCGTAGATCGGCTAGAGTGCGCTGACCGGTTCGCCGTGAGGGTCGCGAACCGATACGGCTCGTCTCAAGGGCATCAATCGGCGTAGCCTCTGAAAAATAGGCCATGAAGTGGGGGTGCTGGATGAGTGAGGTGTAGGCTTTGCGGCTAGCCGAGGAAAGAAATTCGCAGGTCGGCAGGAAGTCGGCGTTAGCGGGGCTCTGAGATTGTTGAATGGAAACAGCGGCGACACCGGCCTGCAATAATTCGAGGTTGTGGACCGCCGAGGCGATGTTGCCGTATTTTTGGAAGATGGTTTCACCTTGTTCGGTGACACGAAGATCTCCGCGAACCGAGCCACGCGGAAGGGCATCCAAAAAGCGATGTGTGGGGCCTGCGCCGCGGCTGATCGTGCCTCCGCGTCCGTGAAAAAAACGGATTTTGCTCCCAGCTTCATAGCCTGCCAGTGCGAGAGCTTCTTGAGATTGGTGGAGGGCCCACTGACTTGCGAAAATGCCACAGTCTTTGTTGCTGTCGCTATATCCGATCATGACCTGCTGGATCGGCAAGTTGCGTTGGGGCGACGGGATTCGTGTCACTCCACGGAGTTGGAAGTCGAGACTGCGTTTGGTGACTGGGTGGGCAAGAAAATCCCGAACGATGGAGGGTCCGTTTTCGAGGTCGTCGAGGGTTTCAAAAAGCGGAACGACGGGTACCTCGCATACAAGCCCCTCCGTGGACCAGTGGGCCAAACCGACTTCGCGTGCGAGCAGATAAACGCAAAGAAGATCGGAGAGCCGCTTCGTCATACTCACGATCAGAGATCCAATGCCGTCGTGGCCGTATTTTTGAATGTGCCGGCGGAGGACTCCATAGCAGGCGAGAACAGCATCAGCCTCGTGTCCCGCCGTGGCATCGGCTCCAATAAAAGGACGCGGTGAGCGAAGTTCCTTCTCCAGAAAAGCAATGCGGCGTTCTTCATCCCACTTTGAGAATGGACTGTCATCGATGCCGCTGGCCTTGAGAAGTTGATCGATTGCAAGATCGTGAAATTGGCTATTCTGGCGGATATCGAGTGAGGCGAGGTGAAATCCGAAGGCATCCAACGTGCGCCGCACGGGTGAGACGGCCGTGTCGGCTAAGCGACCTGCTCCGCTTTCATGCAAAGAGTCGGAGAGAACGGCGAGATGGGCCTCGAGTTCGTAGGGATGGCGGTATTGGATCCCACCACCTTCGACAAGTTTCGCCTCTTCGACTTCGCCCGTGGTGACAGGGAGTTTGCCTTGAACGAACAGCACAAACTGACGCCAAGGTTCGTCCGAGTAGCTGAGCTTGAGGCTCTCCGCAAGAGATGGGTTTTCTTCGGAGAACTTAGTGAGCAGAGACTGGAGTGAGGCCGGAAAATCCTGAAAGTTGCTTGAGAGGGGAAGCTTAGTTGAGAGGTCTTCCAATTGCCGGTAGAGAACAACGAGAGCGTTCAAGCGGAGTTCTCTCAGGCTGGATTGCGTGACGGAGGCGGTGACGAGCGGATGACCGTCGCGGTCGCCGCCGACCCATGTGCCTAAACGAATTTTCGGACGAGTGAGTGGGTCCGCGAGAAGACGCGCATCAAAGCCAACGGATTTCCAAGATTGAATCAACCTCTGGTCGAGTCGTGCGAGGGCGAGAGGAAAGACCTCGCGGAGATAACAAATAACGCCTCGGCGCTCGGTGGCCACATCGGGTTTTTCCAAGAGGATTTCGCCGGTGCGCCAGAGTCGCTCGAGCACGACCTTGATTTGATCGCGGAGGTCGTCTCTTTGAGCGGGGGTGAGTTGATTTGCCTCTCGAGCGGTGAGGAGGCTGTGAATCGCACGATGTTGCTCCAGCACGGCCGCGCGTTTCGCCTCGGTGGGGTGAGCGGTGAGAACAGGCTCAATGCGGATCGTGAGAAGAGCGGCGGCAATCTCTTCGGGTGACATGCCGGAATCGGCGAGGGCACGCAATTGGTTCGGCCAAAGACCAGGCTCGGATTCGCAGCCTTTCTCGATTTCGCGCGCGCGGCGTGTTTGGAACGCCGCATTTTCCTCGACCATATTCAGGAGTTGGAATGCAATCGAGGTCGCTTGCTCAAACCCCTCTGAACATCCAGCCATGGTTCCAACCCAAGGCAAGCGCTTGGCCACTTCGTCCTCGCCGAGTTCGTGTAAAACCTCTTGGAGACATCCCATAAGAAAATCCAAATCCGCAGAGATTTTCTCAAAGCCCGATGCAATATATTCAGCCGTTGTATTCACCCTAGTTGCGGACTCTTGCGGGTTTTGCGGAAAATTTCAACGCCCGAGGTTGTTTTTTGCGCAAATATTCTCAGGAAGAGTAAACAAGGTGAAGGAATGGTCGGAGCGTAGGCATGGGTAGCCGATAAGGAGACGCTGAAGGAAACTCGAACCTATTTGCGGAGACAGGATGGTCGGCGTGGAAGTGAAACTCTGGGCAGGTCACTCTCCATACACGCCCTTGGCACCGTAGGAGCCGTAGTATTTGCCCGAGTAGTAATAGGCGTAGTAGCCCCCGCGGCCGCTTGGAAGGAAGTTGAGAATCAGCCCGGCTGGGGTGGTTTTGGTTTCCTCCAAAGATTTGATGGCTCGCATCACCATTTTCTTTGGTGTGGTGAACGCCCGAACAACCAGCGTGCAGAGATCAATGTGGGGAGCAATGAGAAGGGTATCACTCACAGCCAGCAATGGAGCGGAGTCAACGACGACACGGTCATATTTTGAAAGGGCTTCCTTGAGGACGCGATCGATATTCTCGTAAGTGAGCAACTCGGAGGGATTCGGCGCGCGGCCACCCGCCGTCATGATCTGCAAGTTATCGATGTGTGTGGGAACGATGGCATTTTTCATCGCGCAAGTCCGCATGAGCACCTCGGAGAGGCCCGGCTTTCGGTTCTCACCGAAAAACACGATGGACCCACCCGGCTTGCGAAGATCCGCATCGATGAAGAGGGTGTTGAATCCCTGTTGCGCGAGGGTTACTGCAAAGTTCGAACTGCAAAAGGTTTTGCCTTCACTAGGCATGGAGCTCGTGAACAGAAAGGTGCGCGCATCTTCATTGATGCGGTGAAGCGTCAATGAAGCTCGAAGAGATCGGAAGGACTCGGCTACAATGCCGGAGCGTTCTTCGTTGGTAACAAGGACGCTGGCTCTAGCATTCAGACTGAGTTTGGGAATGGCTGCGATGACGCCAACGCCGGTGACGCTTTCGACTTGGTCGACGGTTTTCATGCTTGTGTCCATGAAGAACATGAGCAATGCGAGTCCAACGCCGATGGCGGCGCCGCCCAGCAGCGATTGGATCCACTTTTTCGTCGCACTTGGGCGGATCGGGCCTGCCCCGACAGCTGTTTCATGAATGCGGACGGGAGATTCCGTGAGCTGCTTGGAGACATCGACTTCCTTGAGGCGCGAGATAACGGAGTTGTAGAGAGCTTGGTCCGTCTCCTGCTCGCGTTTGATATCATTATACTCGATGGACTTGTGGGTCACTTCAAGAAGTCGCTTCTCGGCGGCTTCTCGGGCCGTCTTCATTTCGGTCGACTGAACTTCCAAGCGATTGCGGGAGTTGGCCAAGAGGGTGACGGCATCTTTGAGAACTCTCTTCAGGTCGGCCTTCGTGAGATCGATTTGGGTTTTGATGGCGACATAGGTGGGGTGCTTGGACCGGTAGCGTTGGGCAACGATGGTCAAATCCCTTTGCCTCGCATTCAACGATTCGGAATATTGTGCGACCTTCGGTTCCGCTGACACGCTGGGCAAAGTGAGAAGCTCCTCCAAATCGCCGGTATTGGCTCGAATAACGGCCAAGTCGCTATCGATTTGTTCTATGCGGCGCTGAATGAGGCCTTGGTTATTTGAAATCTCACCCACTTGGCTTTGTGCCGAAGAGAGCATGGTCTCGATGGATGCGGCGCGTTCCCTCTCGCGGAAACTCTGCATGGCTTCCTCGGAAACGCGCAATTTTTTACGGAGGCGGTCGGCTTCCTCAACCAAGAATTGTGTTGCGGACTTGGCCGCATCCGAGCG
>CAIWSO010000419.1 GCA_903915315.1 uncultured Spartobacteria bacterium
AAGGTTGCGAAATTCATCGACCTTCAGGACGTGAAGGAAACCCTTCCTCTCCACCGCTGGCACCCCGGCGAGCCTTATTACATCGGCTTCTTCCTCGCCGGCGCCTACCAAGACATCATGGGCGACCTCCACAATCTCTTCGGCCGCGTGAATGAGATGCACATCTATCTCGATGAGGACGAAGATTCGGGATACTACGTCGAAGAGATCCTCCCCGGCAGCACGATTGGACAAGTCCTCACACTCACGCAGTGGGACGTTAAGGAATTGGCCCGCCAAATGAAGGCGCAAACCGACGCCGCCATCAAATCCGACCGCCTCAAACCCAACGAGGCCATGCGCCTCCTAGACGATTACGAGAAGAGCCTCACACTCTACACCTACCTAAATTTCGACGACCAGCATAAGGCGCAGAATTAGGGCGTCGTCTTCAGGAAGGTTATGATCTCAAGCCATGAATAACCCGACCAACCGCATGAAGGATCCGTTTAATGCGAACCTGCTGTTCCGAATCGAAACCCATCGTGACAATGGGTGGGGGTATTGCGCCGTCGGGTCCTAAACTTCACGCGAGAAGAGCCCCCGCCGAAAGGCAAAAAACCCGACAAGGAACACCTTGGAGCGCCGTGCCCGAAAAAAATTCTAGACGTCGATCAACCTACACGCGACAGGGACAGCTTTAACTCCCCCCTTGCGACCATGTGCAGCACGCTTGCGGCCAGCGTCTGGTAGGGTAGCCCGGCTTCCTCTGCCCGCGCCCGCAGACCTGCAATGGTCTCATGTGTGGTGCGGATATTAATGCGTGCCGGCCTTGCCGGTTTGCGCACGATTTTCATCTTCGCGGCTACAGAGGGTTCAGGGATTCCCAGTGCTTTTTGCTGGTCGAGGTCCAGCGGGGACCCCGCCGCGAATTTCCACCCCGCATCATCGGGTTCTGCTGTGTAGTTAAGTTTTTTGGTTTTCATAGGCGCTCTTTTGCTTCCTCCAATATCCTGCACCGATCACGCGAAGGGCATCTCCGCGAATGGTGAACCTCACGGTTAAAATCCCCCGTCCATCGTGGCCGATAGCATAGAACCTCGGCTCGTCCAGACTGTGGTTTTGGTTTGGAATGATTATACGTTTGGGATCTTCGATAACCCGTAGGACCGTGGAAAAATCCACGCCGTGTTTGGCCAAATTGGCCGCTTCCTTGGCCAGGTCGAATTCCAACTGCATGCGTCTAATGTGTGCCGCATGGATTCACATGTCAAGCCCCCCTTCGTGCATTATCACTCGGGAGCGCCAACGTCCTCGTTGGCTTCGCTCGGATGTCTCGGGGCCGAGGAGGACCTCGGCGTTCCTGAAAAAGGCGGTTCAGAGCTAGCAAAACGCGTGCCTTCTTCTGGGGTTGACCGACCCCAGTGCCTGCATGTTGTCCAACTGTGATTCGCCCAAAGGTCTATTTTTCCGCCAGTAGATCCTTAACGACTTCAAAGCCGGCGCGGCAGTTTTCCTGCCAATCGGAGCCGTCCCCATTGTCGGAAACCCATTTGTAGGATTGGTAGGGCACGCCCAAGCTTCGGCAAACTTTTGCTTGAGCGTAACATTCCATATCGAAGACCGTGGATGTTTGAATGGATTTCAAATAGCTCGGCGAATACTTCGGATTCTGTTTGGCATCATAAAAATAATCTGTCGAAAAACAGGTCGTTTCCAGAGTGTGATCGAGAATGATTTCATGACTCTCGTCTTCAAATGGTGTTTCCCCATAGTGGCACAAAGGGGTGGCATCGATGTCCTGGAGCGCGCGACCGATTTTAACAATCTGGCCCACAGGAATCGAAAGCGAACCGCAGGAGCCGATATTCACAATCTGGCGGAATCCCTGACCGATCGCGTGATGTGCCGCGATAGCCGAATTGATTTTTCCAACGCCTGTAAAAATGACCGGACTCCCGAGAATTTCCTCAATTCCCCCAACCTCAAGCCGCACAGCTACTAAAAAGACACGATCTTTCATAGGGCGACGTATGGCGAGAGAAGTTGGTTGATCGAATGAGAGAATAGCATAGTTTCAAAAAGGGGTCAGTCCCGAGGATTGACTTTATTTTTAGAATTGGCAAGCTTGTTTGTATGGCGCGACAACTACGAGTGGAATACGAGGGGGCGATTTACCATGTGATGAGTCGAGGGGATCGGAAGGAAAACATTTTTTGGGATGACAGGGACCGGCAAGTGTTTCTTCGTACGCTTGATGAGACCTGTGAAAAGACGGGATGGCAGGTGCATGCCTATTGCTTGATGGGAAATCATTTTCACCTTGTGATCGAGACTCCGCAACCGACGCTGGTAAAAGGAATGAAGTGGTTTTTGGGAACATACACACAACGTTTCAATACGCGACATCAAGTGACGGGACATCTTTTTGCAGGCAGATACAAGGCTCTGCTGGTCGATGAGGCTGACGACCTGTACTTGCGGGTGGTCTGCGATTATGTGCATCTTAATCCGTTTCGGGCTCGGTTGTTGGAAGAGGGGGCGGCATTGGAATCCTATGTTTGGAGCAGTTATCCGCACTACCTTACTGTTCCAGAAAAACGCCCATCCTGGTTGCGTGTCGATCGCTATCTGGGGGAGTATGGCATTACTTACGATGGAGAAATGGGACGCCAGCAACTCGCGATATATCTTGAGCAAAGGTGTGCTGGAGAGGGGGAACACGCGGAAGAAGCGCTTTGGAAAGAAATACGGCGGGGTTGGAAGTTTGGGGCCGAGGATTTTGTGGAACGGATAGCGGAAATCATGGGGAAAGATGACAGAAAAGCGCAATCGGGGAACCATCTGTCAGACGCTGTTCGTGAAAGCGAGGAAGCGAAGGCGCGAAATATGATTGAGGCCCATTTGGAAGGTTTAGGAACGACTCTCGCCGAGATGCGGAAGTGGCGCAAAACACATCCCGAAAAGACAAATCTCGCATTGAAGTTGAGAAAAAATACCACACTCGGCGTGAGTTGGATTGCGAAAGAACTCAACGCGGGTGCATCCTCCACACTGTGGAAGCAAATGAGGCTCGCAAAGGCGAAAAGGCAATAAAATCGGGACTGACCACTGCCCGAAGCCTGTGCGCGGTGGTTTTTAAAAAAGGAGATAGATTAGCCCCCATCCGAATGACAAAAAACGAGCAGTTTTTGTCATATTATGAGAAGACGGCGGGTGAGATTTCTTTTAAGATAAACCAATTATTGTAGTTCCTCTCAATCTTCATCCTCTCTTTTCACTGTTTCGATTTTACCCCAATTGATTTCAATCATGAAAAAAACATCTCTCCTCATCGCTGCGGTGTTTATCGCGACTTCATTGACCCACTCGGCCGCTGCCGCCGATTCCACCGCGCCTGCGAAGCCGAACATCCTCTTTATCCTGACCGATGATCAGGGCTACGGCGACTGGAGTACGAATGGACATCCATTGCTGAAGACGCCAAATGTGGATCGCCTGGCAAAAGAAAGCGTGAGGTTGGAGAATTTCTATGTGAGCCCATCGTGCTCACCCACTCGCGCGGCATTGATGACTGGCATGCACGAGTTCCGCAACGGGGTGACGCACACACAGTCACCCCGCGAGCAGCTCTGGAAGGGCGCGACAACGCTGCCGGAGTTGCTTTCCACGGCGGGATACCGCAACGGCATCGTCGGGAAGTGGCATCTCAGCAACCAGGCCGGCTACTCGCCCACAGACCGGGGATTCGATTGGTTCTCCAAAAACGCGGGTGGTCCTCGCGAGCACTTCGCCCCCATGATGGTGCGCAACAAAAAAGGGGAAAAGAAGGAAGAGAAGGTTTCAGGCTACCGCGAGGATATCTATTTCAACGACGCGATGGATTTCATTACAGAGACCAAGGATCAGCCATGGTTCCTGTATCTCTCGACCTACTCGCCGCACGACCCGCTCGATGCGCCCGAGGAGTTC
>CAIWSO010000420.1 GCA_903915315.1 uncultured Spartobacteria bacterium
GCGGGAAAACTTTCCGGCAGCGTGGAGCGAACCGGCTCGCTCGCCTACCGCCTCTTCAATGAAAATCTGCTTGTCGAAAAGGCTCTGCTTCGACCGATTTTTGGTTGGGGGGGCTTCAACCGTTCCTTTGTCACCAATGAGAACGGCATCTACATATCCGTCCCGGACGGTATGTGGATTCTGACATTAGGGAAAAATGGCTTATTCGGCCTCAGCGCCCTCTCTGCCAGTATCCTTCTGGCGCCAGTCCTGTTTTTTCTTCTCGTGCCTAAGCGTCGGTTCGCGGAACCGCTGATGGCACCGAGTGCCGCTTTCGCTCTATTTCTAGGGGTCTTCATGGCGGACAATCTTTTCAACGCGATGTATAACCCGATTCTCATGCTCGCCTCGGGGGGACTGACGTCCCTCGTTTTGTTCAGGAAACTAGATGCGTCATCATCCATTCTTTCGGATGTCATCCCGCTTGCCCGAGTCAATCCTGTCGTTGTTACCCGAGTGATCTGATGGATGCCGCTGACACACGAAAGCGGGCCTTGCAGGGATCGGTTTGGACTCTATTTGGCTACGGGGGCGCTCAGGTTCTCCGACTCGGAAGCAACCTCGTCCTTGCGTACCTCTTATTCCCATCTGCTTTCGGAGTGATGGCTCTGGTGACAGTGTTTATGCAGGGATTGCAAATGTTCTCGGAGGTCGGTATCGGGCCGAGCATCATTCAAAACTCGAAGGGTGATGATAGGGAGTTTCTCGATACGGCGTGGACGATCCAGATTCTGCGCGGCTTTGCCCTCTGGATCTTTTCGTGTCTTCTGTCGTGGCCGGCATCGGTCTTTTTTGGAACGAACGACCCTTCTGGATCTGATTTACTCTATATCCTGCCGGTGATTGGGTTTTCCTCGGTGTTGGGGGGCTTTAATTCCACGGCCGTCTTTTCTCTCAACCGTCATCTCCGTATCGCCAGTCTCACATGGCTCGAGTTGATTCCACAGGCGATTTCGGTTCTTGGCATGATTGTTTGGGCCATGATTTGGCCAAGTGTCTGGGCGATGGTGTCAGGGTGGCTGATTTATAGTCTTGTTCGCTTGCCCTTGAGTCATTGGCTCAACCGCCCTCTAAGAAACCGGATTGCTTGGGATCGCTCTTGTGCCCGCGAACTCCTGCATTTCGGAAAATGGATCTTTTTTGGAACGATCGTCGCCTTCCTTTCAGGAAGCCTCGACCGCATCTTGATGGGGAGACTTTTAACTTTAGATGAGCTCGGTGTTTACAGCATCGCTCTCACGTTTGCGCGGGTTGGCGTTGAGGTTTCCACTCGCCTCAGTCACACGGTTCTTTTTCCTGTTTTGGCCAAGAGCCAGCATGATCCGACAACTCTTGTGGGGCAGAGTATCCAAGCTCGTAGCCTGATCCTGCTTGCCGGCGGGGCTATTGTGAATGGCTTCGCTATATTCTCCCCCGTATTCTTTGGATTGCTTTACGATTCCCGCTATGCCGCTGCCGGTACTATCGCGCAATGGCTCTCGATTCTAGTGTGGTCGAGTATCCTTCTCAGTTCCATGGAGCGGGTGCCCTTGGCTCTTGGTCATCCCCGAGCGCTCTTTACTTCCAATCTGATCTCGATATTCGGGTATGGACTAGCACTCCCTCTGTATCACTTCGCGGGGCTTCCCGGATTCATTATCGGCATTTCAAGCGGGCTCATTTTAGCTCACGTGGTCCTTCTGGCGTGGATTCCCATTCGCCGGAATGATATTTTCACGCAATCCTTGCGGTTCACACTGTTGTACGGCTTCTACGCAGGAGTTTGTATTTACGTACTGCGTGGGCAGAGTCCCCATTTCTCTTCATTTGAGAAGATATTTTACCCTCTTGCTTGCTCCACCATTCCTTGTGCTATTGCGGCGCGCATTGCCCTTCGGCGACTCAAAACGAAACCCTGAATGTTGAATCAAGGTAGAGTGAGAAAAATCAGACGCTATGTTTTGCGTGCCAATCCTTGTAAACGAAGGGTGAGATTTCGGAGGGTTTGATTTCGCTTCGTCCACCCCAGAAGACATTCGTGTAGCTCACAGGGAAGCCGGCTTCTTCAAGGTGGCGGTCGATTGCGGCTTTGAACGTGAGGACGCGATCGCGATCTGTCCCGTGGGCCACAGCC
>CAIWSO010000421.1 GCA_903915315.1 uncultured Spartobacteria bacterium
AACTTTTTAAGGGACCCCGCGTCGCAGCGCATTATGAAGCATTTTTGGGCGGGGACGTCGCAGCCCGGGACCAAGTTGTAGCGGCTCTTTTGGATGAGCACGGAACCGGTCGGGTGATGTTTCGAAATACCAGAGCCGCTCTCACAGGTTTCCCTAAACGGAAAGCCCACCTCGTTCCGCTGACTGCGTCTCCAAATGAATCCGCCGCCAAGTTGGCATGGTTGATCTCTTTGCTGAAAGAACTGAAAAAGCAAAAAGTCCTCCTCATTTGTCATTCGCGCGAGTTCGCGGAAGAAATTCTCCAACGCCTCCAGAGTGAGATCAAAATTTCTGCCGCTATTTTCCATGAGGGCCTGACTTTGCTGCAGAGAGATCGCAATGCGGCCTTCTTTGCTGAAGAGGACGGTGCACGTCTGCTCATTTGTTCTGAGATTGGGAGCGAGGGCCGAAATTTTCAGTTCGCGCATCATCTTGTTCTCTTTGACTTGCCTTCCGATCCAGAGCTTCTTGAACAACGCATTGGTCGCCTAGATCGCATCGGCCAGACATCGACCATTCACATCCATGTGCCCTTCGAGGAGGGGAGTGCCGGCGAGGTGCTCGCTCGATGGTATCATGAAGGTCTCGATGCCTTTCAAAAAAACCTCCACGGCGCGGGCGAGATTTGCGCGATTTTCAAAAGTGAAATTCAAAAAGAGGTATCTGCATTCGACTCGGCGAAGTTGGAGAAACTGATCGCCAAATCCATTGCGGAGAAAAAGAAAATCACCAAGCACCTCCAGCGAGGCCATGATCGTCTGCTGGAGCTCAATTCCTGCCGTACGGAGGTGGCAACCCCTGTGATTCAGGCTATTCAAAGGCAAGATGCGGATGTGGAATTCGAATCCTTTTTCATCCGGATGCTGGATCATTTGGGAGTGGTCGTGGAGGAGCTCGGGTTGCGTTCTTATTTATTGAAAAGCGGGGCTTCGCAAGTCGCCTCCCTGCCAGGCCTCACTCCTGATGGACTGATGCTCACATTCGATCGCGCCAGGGCACTTTCCCGCGAGGATATCGGATTTCTCACGCCCGATCATCCTTTGGTGCGGGCCGCACTTGATGCCTTACTTGGTTGCGAGACTGGTAATAGCGTTTTTGGAATTTGGAAAAGCGACGAGCCTAACGCCGTCTTTCTGGAGGTGCATTCCATCGTGGAGTGCGTTGCTCCGCCATCCCTGCACGTCGACCGCTTCTTGCCAGCTACGCCACTACGGATCGTTGTCGATCAAGGAGGCAAAGATTGTAGCGATCTCGAGGAATTTCGTTCAGCCAAGCTGGAGCGCGGAGATGTGTTCACCTTGCTCGACACGCCAGTATTCCGAAAGAAGCATCTGCCCTCCATGCTTTCCAAGGCGGCCGCCTTTGCAGAAAAGCAGAAGAGCGTCATTGTTGAAACCGCACAGAAAGTCGCCTCCGAACAAATCGATCGTGAGATCGAGCGCCTGGAGGATTTGAGGCTGATTAATAGCCACGTTCGTCCCGCTGAGATCGAGGCTTTAAAAAGCCTGAAGCTGGCGTTGATGGAATCTCTTTCTGCGGCCACCCTACGGGCCGATGCGCTCAAACTCGTTCTGAGGGTGGCCGACGTCCGTCCGAGTTGAAATATTTCGCAAACATCGGGTTCCTAGTGCATTATTTTCAATCATGAGCGTCCCTCAAAATACGATTGCGATCATTTACGATTACGATCAAACCCTTTCGCCTTTCTACATGCAGGAGGAGGCACTGTTTCCGGTCTTTGGAATCAATGCCGCTCACTTTTGGCAGCGCTGTGGAGAGTTGGTTCAGAAGCAAGGATTCGACAGCGAGTTGGCATACATGAAGGTGTTGTTGGATTGCCTAGAGATCGATCGTCCAACGAATGCGTATCTGAGAGAGCTCGGTGCCCGTCTCACTTTTTACAAGGGTCTTCCGGAGATGTTTGATGAGTTTCAAAAAACATTACTCAGTCCCGAGCATGTGGCGCATGGGATAACAGTCGAGCACTACATCGTGTCCTCGGGATTGAAGACGCTTATTGAGGGAAGTCGCTTGGCTCCGTATGTCCGCAAAATCTTCGGTTGCGAGTATGCCGTGGATGAGCGTGATCGCATCACATTCCCCAAGCGCGTGATCAGCCACACGCAGAAGACCCAGTTTCTTTTCCGAATCAACAAGGGCATGCTGGAAATGGATCAGGACGTGAATGACCACATGGACAACGACCTTCGCCCCGTGCCTTTTCAAAACATGATTTATGTGGGTGATGGTCCGACAGATGTGCCGTGTTTTACACTCATGCGCCGCAATGGAGGTCAGGCGATCGCTGTCTATAATCCCGACGATGTCACTAGGGTGAGTTTCAAAAAATGCTACCAACTCTCCACCCATGCGGATCGGGTTAAAAACATAGCCCCCTCGGATTTTCGAAGTGGCAGTCACCTTCGCTTGCTTCTTGAGGAAATGGTCGTCGAAATCGGCAATAAGATTGTCCAGCGTCGTCGCGACGATATGGAGGCTGGCACAGTCAAGGCTCCCAAGCACTGACGAGTGGATTCACTCAGCGAGAAGATTGCCGTATCCATCGCTGTGCTTGAAACGGCGCTTGGGGTGGGAAACTGACATCACAGCCCAAACTGGAAACGCGCCCGTTCTTTTTATTTTGACCAGTCTTCCCAAGCCAGTCCCTCGATCTTGGAGAAATCCTTTGCGTTCAGCGTTGCTACTGTGAGTCCGTGGGTGATCGCTGTTGCCGCGATCAGCAAATCCAAATCCGCCACGACCGCTTCCAGCTTGTGTTGTCTTGCTTTCATTTTGGCAAAGAACGCCCAAACCCGCGCATCCACATTCAAAACCTCAAGACGATCCTTCAAAATGGAGTTGTATTTTTCCCAGCGCGCTGCATTTCCCTCCAAGTTCAAACCGAACTCGACCTCTGCCACACTGACGATGCTCGTCCGGCAGGTCGCATCTCCTGCGTCCCTCCAACGCTCCAGCGCCCTCATGACCGGTTTCCTTCTTAAGGGCTGGGAAAAAATCGAGGTATCCAAGAGGTATAGCGACATCACTCCTCCAAAGGATTCCCTGAAGCCGCGCCGCGCATTTTCCAAACTTCTGGAAAATCCCCTCGCTCCTGCATGTGATTGGCTTCCCACGCCCGAAGTTCCGCAAGGATATCCGCTCGGTCTTCGCCGAGTCCCACAGGCGCGGGCGACACCATCACCAGCGGTTTTCCCCTCTTTTGAACCAGAGTCGGCAACCCTGTGCGCGCCACCTCTTCACAAAGTGCCGTGAACTTCGTCTTCGCCTCAAAAATCCCCACCATTTTCATGCCTTCAATCAACTATATGGTTGGTTGGTTGTCAACGGCTAGCGAGTCGCAAACATGACGTGATGTAATCATGCAAATCGGAAATTGATTTCCAATCTTACTGAGCGCTCGATAAAAATAATACCATGAGTACAGCTTTGTTTGTGTGAGCATTACACGGCTTGAAGTTGGAATATCGCTGCATTGATGCCCCAAAGATGGACAGTTAAATGGCAAGCCAAGATCGTTCTTTTGCCTTTAAATGCGCGATTCGCCGGCGGCAGTGTGGCGGATGTCTTTGAGTGAGACGGCAAAGATCGTGTCTTCGGCGATATTCTTGGCTTGGTCACCGATTCTTTCGAGGCAGCGGGCGATGAAGATGAGCTCGAGGAAGCCTCGAATGGAGTCTGGGTTCTGGGGCATCTTCTCCGTAAGGGATTCCGCAAACTCGCGGTTGCGTTGGTCGAGTTCCTTGTCGCGGCTTTTGATCGTTTGAGCGAGCTCGATGTCGCCATCGGCATAAGCTTTGATGGAATCATTGAACATGGAGGAGGCGTAGCGAAACAGGGGTTCTATGTTTGCCGTTTCTGGAAGAACTTGGAAGGCGATGAGCTTTCGTGCGCGTCGGGCGATGCCTACGGCCTGATCCGCTGCTCGCTCGAGGTTGACGCTGGTTTTCATTGCGCCAATCACATTGCGAAGGTCCGAGGCAAAGGGATGAAACCGAAGCATGATCTCGATGCCTTGGGTGTCGACTTGAATCTCGAGCAAGTCAATTTGCTCATCGTCGGCAATGACCGTGTTGCAGAAATCCCCGTCCCGATCAAAGAGGCCTTTACGGGAGTTTTCGATACTGCGGGTGACGAGGCTCGACATCATGAGGACATCTTTTCTCAGGTTATCGAGGGCGGCCTCGAAACTACTCAAGATGTGGCGGGCGGATTCTTCTGACATAGCGATGGATATTACATTGGCAGGCTTGGATTAATCAATTGATTCGTCCAGTTTTTCTTTTGGGCAGCCATGCAGGTGACGAAATGGATCGGTTTTTTTGGCGGAGAGGAAATGGGAGCATTTAGGGATTGATGCGCCAGTTTCTCTATTGAACTACCGGCGTTGCGACTATACCCTTCTAAGTCCAAAATGAAAATCCAACGCGCACTGATCTCGGTCTCCGATAAGACCGGCATCGTCGAATTCGCCAAGCAACTAGCCGCATTCGGCGTCGAAATCCTATCCACCGGAGGCACAGCGAAGGCCCTTCAAGCCGCTGGCATTCCCACCGTGGAAGTTTCGAACTTCACAGGGTCCCCCGAAATTCTCGAGGGCCGGGTGAAGACCCTTCATCCCAAAATCCATGGCGGGTTGCTCTATCTGAGAGGCAATCACGAGCATGAGGAGCAGGCAAAAGCCCACGGCATTCGACCGATTGATTTGGTGGTTGTGAATTTGTACCCCTTCGAGGCCACGATTGCGAAAGAGGACGTGACTTTGCCCGAGGCCATCGAGCAGATCGATATTGGGGGGCCTTCGATGATCCGAAGCGCTTCAAAAAACTACCAGTCCGTCTGCGTTGTTACCGATCCCTCCGATTATGCTGCCGTGTTAGAAGATATGAAGGAGGAGTCGGGCGGCACGACTCGCACGCTCCGGGAGAGACTCGCGATCAAGGCGTTTGCGACCACTTCGGCTTACGATGCCGCGATTTCCTCTTTCCTAAACCGGGAGCAGGAAACATGCAGTCGCTTTCGCTTGGAGTTGCCATTGGAAATGAGACTGCGTTACGGCGAGAATCCCCATCAGCAAGCCGAACTTTATGGGGATTTCGAATCCTATTTTGAAAAGCTTCACGGCAAGGAACTCTCCTATAACAATATTCTCGATATCAATGCCGCTGGCAATCTGATGGCGGAATTCAGTAAGCCTACGGTCGCTATTCTCAAGCACACAAATCCTTGCGGCGTGGGTACCGATCCGGATCTTCGCGAGGCTTGGGAGAAAGCGTTCGCCACCGACAAGCAAGCCCCCTTTGGAGGCATCATTATCTGCAACCGCCCCGTTACGCTTTCGCTTGCGAAGGCCATTTGTGAAATTTTTAGCGAGGTTATCATTGCGCCGGACTTCGATTCCGACGCGCGTTCGCTTCTCCAGAAAAAGAAAAACCTTCGCCTCATGCGGACACTCAAGTCGCTCCCCCAATCCGGTCGCGATATCCGCAGCGTGATTGGTGGACTGCTTGTCCAGGATTCCGACAACTCCGACATGCCCGAACTCGAGCATAACGTGGTGACCGCCCGCCCGCCTACCAAGGCGGAGATCGAGGCTATGGAATTCGGTTG
>CAIWSO010000422.1 GCA_903915315.1 uncultured Spartobacteria bacterium
TATCCGAAGATGGAGATCAGGAATCCCCGCAAACGCGTTGCCTCAAAGAGACGCGCAATCGAAGACCAGACCCGCCGTGGACCCGCGACCTTTCACGGTTGGTTACACCGAATTCCCTATCACGATGCTGCCAGCGCGCGATGGCGAACCCTTTGGCGGCATCAAGCGAAGCAGCTCCGCACCGAACTGCTCATATTATGTAAACTGGACGAGCATCGAGGACCGGATTGAATGGAACGTGAAGGTCGAGACTTCGGGCGTCTACCAGGTCTCGCTGGATTACACTTGCGCCCAAGGCGATGAAGGCTCGCTTGTCGAGTTGAGCTTCAAGAACCGCTCCCTTCAATCTCCCGTGCGCCCCGCGTGGGACCCGCCGCTTTACACCAATCAGGACACAATACAACGCGCTCACGGCGAATCTCAGATGAAAGAATTCCGGACCTTGGCTTTTGGAGAAATCCGTCTGGAAAAAGGAAATGGTCCTCTGACTCTGCGCGCAATCGCGATCCCTGGCAAATCAGTCATGGACTTGAGACGCCTCACACTGACCCTCACTCGCGCTGAATAAACCCTGCGAACTACTCGCTCCTGCAAATCTAATCCGGACTCAGATCGGGCCTCCGAACAGGCCGAGGAGTGGCCCTAGGCGAACCCGCTAGGAAACCCCAACACATGCCGAAACAAGTGCACAGGAGAATCCCTCAGTGCCACGAGGGTCTCGCGTACTGAACCGCGCTGAAGACCGCCCCAAGCAGCTCCCCATTTCTCTTGAATCTTAAACCGCTGCCACGCGCGCCACCCGGAAACTAAGTATCGGCGCTGCTCGGCTGAATTCTCAGCTGCAAAGAAAGTCTTCCTGTGCAGCCAGCGTACGACTCTCCGATTTTCCCGGACGCGAAGGGATTGATTCGAGGAATGCCTGCGATAAAATAAAATCACGTCGTTCAAGAACTCCAACGGCCCCTGACGCGAAAGCCGAAGCGCCATGTCCCAGTCTTCGCAAAGCTTCATTCTTTCATCAAAAAGCCCCACTTTTTGGTACGCAGAGCGTCGCGCCAAAAGAAGCCCCGGGGGATATAGAGGCCCTGTCCAAACCAATGTTTCAAAAACAGTAGGCTCCCCGAGCGGCCATTCCATCATGGCTCCATCGCGGAAGCCAAGCCGTCGCCGGCCGAACGCCGAAAAAGTCCCCTCCTCAAGTGGATGCCCGCGCGAATCGATCATTTCAGCGAGCCCATGAGCCCCAACTGCGTTCGGACTTCCTTTCAAGCGATCAACCAGAATCTGCAAAGCCCCAGGAATCCATACGTCATCTGCATCCATGAAGGTGACAAAGGCAGAATGCGCAGAGCATTCTGCGAACCCTCGGTTTCTTGCCGCCGATGCACCCTGACACTTTTGTTGGATCACGCGAAATCGCAGGTCGCCCGCAATCGCCGCCTGCGCCTCCTCGAAAGTACCGTCAGCCGAGCCATCGTCGATAACGACGCACTCCCAGTCACCCAGCGTCTGGCGCTGAATCGACGACACCGTTTCTCCAATAAATAGCCGCGCGTTGTGCGCTGGCACAACCACGCTAATCAAAGGCCGAGAGAACATGAGATTTGGTTGGTTCAAATGTGCTAAATAACGAGTCCTGCAACTGTCGGATGTAACCAACGTAATCCCCCTCCGGCCGCTCGATCGCCTCTAGCGGAATTGGTTCTCCTCGCTGAATCGGCTTACGCAGAATCGCGTTTTCGCTGAGTCCGATTGGAAGAAAATCCCGAGCCCGCTCCACTGTATCAATCTGTCCGTAGGCGCAGAATCCACCGATCCCATCGAGGATCGAACCCGCCTTGAGATCGCGTTTGGCTATAGCAATCACTTCAGCCACAGGTGCGCCAATCGGTGCCAGTGTGGGCTCGCCCAGCAATACCGTTTCTGCCACCGAAATCGGAGTTTCCACATGACAGAGATGATAAGGCCTGAAGAAAAGATACTCTGGGCCGGGCCCCATTTTAAGGTAGTCAAAATAATGCCCGACCCTCTCCCAGTCTTCACTGCGCCCGATGACAAAAACCCCTCCGCCGAAATCGCCCCCGAGCGAGTAGTCCACCACGCCCGACTGAGAGAGGACTCCAAGAAAATCCTTCACGGCATTTTTTTGCGTGGTCACAACCCCGTGCATTCCTCGTTTATTCGGCACTAGGCCTGTCGCATTCGA
>CAIWSO010000423.1 GCA_903915315.1 uncultured Spartobacteria bacterium
CACTCCCTCACCGGCGGCGTCGGTGGCAATCAGTACACGTGTGTCTGGGTCGGATCGGAAGAGCTCCTGAATTCTCAGGCGATCATCACGGCGCGTACCGCCGTGAATTGTCACTATGGCCTCTGGCTTTCCGAGCACGCCTGCGATCTTGGCATGCAGATAGTTCAGTGTGTCCTTGTGTTCAGAGAAGATGATGATCTTTCGCTGCCTGCCGACAGGATCATGCATGTTTGGATCATCTTGCAGGATGCGCGAGAGCTCGTCCCACTTTCGATCTTTACCGGAGTGCACAAGAGCTTGAGCTTTCTGCTGAAGCGATTGAAGGCTCTCCACTTCTGCCTGTAACTCAGCGATTGTCTGAGCTGCCGATGCCCCGTCGACAAGATCTTCCTCGAGTTTCTCTTGCTCCTCGGCATTGAGGTCGTCGTCGTCTTCCGGCACAGGCTCGAGCAACACTTCGGCAATAGCCTGCTGACCACGCACACCCAACCGTGCTTCACGCAACCGCTTCTCAAGTCTTTCCCGGCGTCGTTTGAGTGATTGAAAGATGGCCTCAGGGCTCGACGCTAAACGTCTCTGAAGTGCAGTAAGGGCGAAGCCTACGGCGCTTCGCTTGCGTCCTTCGAGCTCATCGGCTTTCCCCATCTCCTCCTTGACGTAAGTTGTGACCTGCTCATAGAGTGCAGCCTCTATCTCAGAGAGTTCGTAGTTGACAGTGTATGCTTTCCGCTCGGGAAAAAGCGGTGTGCCATCAAACTTAAGAAGCTCTTCTTTCACCATTCGGCGCATCAGGTCCGAAACGTCGACTTGATGCACTCCGTCCCGAAACTTGCCGTAGAAGCGATCAGAATCCAGGAGAGAGAGAAAAAGTTGGAAGTCCTCTTCCTTGCCGTTATGGGGCGTTGCTGTCATCAACAGCAGGTGGCGCGTGTGAGCGCCGAGGGCTTCGGCGAACAGAAAACGTTTGGTGCGCTTCAGCTCCTGGCCATAAAAGTGAGCTGAGAGTTTGTGGGCCTCGTCGAAGATCACCAGGTCCCAACCAGCAAGGCAAAGCTTCTCCTGATTCTCATCGCTGCGAGACATCTGATCGAGGCGGACGATTAGGTGGTCGTGCTCCTCAAAGGGATTACCGTTTAACGATGTCGCCTCAAGTTCACGGGAATAGATCCGAAACTCAAGACTAAACTTCTCGAATAATTCGTCTCGCCACTGCTCAACCAGGCTGCCCGGCGCCACGATCAGAATGCGCCTTGCATCTGCGCGCATGATCAGCTCGCGGATGTAGAGACCTGCCATGATTGTCTTGCCGGCACCTGGGTCATCAGCTAGCACGTATCGAAGCGGCTGCCGAGGAAGCATCGACTCGTAAACAGCAGTGATCTGGTGAGGTAGCGGATCCACGTTTGAAGTGTGGACCGCCATCATTGGGTCGAAGAGAAAAGCCAGGTCGATACGCTTGGACTCGACTGTGAGCTTGAAAGCCTCGCCGTCTCCGTCAAATGACCAGGGGCGCGCGGTGATTGCCTCAGCGATGGAGTCTTCATCAGTGCGGCCTAAGAGACGCTCCCGCAGGTTGCCGTCCGGGAGCTTGTAGATGACAGTCAGCGCGCCTTTGCCAACAGGTACCACTGCAGCCACTGTGACGACCAGCCCGGGCTCTAGACCCACCAGACTGAGACCTGCTGTGATGTCCTCAAGCTTGGTCATGGTTCTTCCCAGGGCTTCCGCCCCGTTGCCAGGACAGTGCTGGTCTCGTCTCCACTACAAAGCGCTGGAGAGCTGGGAGCGAGACCCGGTCGTGCAACCTGCGTAATTAGGTAGGTGAGTTCGTCCCAAGCACACAGGCCTCGCAGCATGCCGTAGCCGATGGCGCCATACTGGGATTCCAGGATTCTGACGAAGTGGACCGGATGCAGCTGATCGGCCATCGATGAGGTCAGTCAGGCGTAACTCGGAGTAGTATGACCATG
>CAIWSO010000424.1 GCA_903915315.1 uncultured Spartobacteria bacterium
AATCTGGTAAGACGAAACTCCCAGATCCAACAAAGCACCGTCGAGCTGGTGAATACCCATCGCCCCCAACACCTCCGCAACGTCACCGAAGCTAGCGTGCACCCCCATAAAACGCTCTCCAAACCTCGCCAATCGCTTCCTGGCGTGGGCAAGGGCGTCCTCATCCTGATCGACGCCCACCACAATTGCCCCCGCCTCGAGCAGCGCTTCAGAATGCCCTCCGCCGCCAAGAGTCCCGTCCAAGTAGGTCCGACCCGGCGCGACAAGCAGCATCTCCAGCACTTCGTCCAAGAGCACAGAGCGATGATAAAACGACAGGGCTCCAGCGTCGTTCAAAGTCTTCTTTGGCTCAGCCATTTCGATCATAGCCCCACTAGGTCAGCAACCCGCTCGAAGGTCGCGTTTTCAGTCTGCTGGGTCTCGCTCCAGGCCTTTGAGTTCCACAGCTCAAAAGTCTCGTGGGACCCCACAAGCACAGCATCACCCTCCAAACCCAACTTTGCCGCCAAATCCTCCGGGAGCGTTAACCGGCCCTGCTTGTCAGAGGCAACCTGGATGGAGCGGGAATAAAAATGTCTTAAGAACACCGCCCGATCCCTCGGCGCAATCTCGGGATTCTGCGACAATCGTTCGCCAACGGCGCGGAACTGCTCCGGAGGCATCACCCTTGCAAAGACTCCCGAGCGGTCGAGGATTATAAAAAACTCTTCGGCTTCGGAACTCCGCCAACGCGAGGGAATTGTAACTCTATTTTTAGGATCCAGGGCATGGCGGAACTCGCCCGAGAAAATCGGAGTCGAGTTCTTTGTAAATGCCATAAGTTCCTAAAAATAATTGAGTTAAAAGATTCAAAACATGAGAGGAGCAAAACCCAGGAATTTCAACCCACTTCGCCCCACAACTCCCCACTTTCTGCCACCAGTTCCAATGAGGGTCAATGCTCCGAATAGCAAAACCGCATGTTTTTGACTTCGCGGGCATCCACTTCCAAAAATTCAGAGGCACCCCTGCCGATCTGCTGACGGCCCTGGCTCGACTGCAGCAAAAAGGCCGTTCCCCCCGAACGGGAACGGCCTTCGGATCTTACCGCCTACTAAATTAGGAGCGCTGGAATTTAAGATTGCCTCGTCGCCTCCAGACAAACGCCTTCTGGTAAAGCGACGACAGGGGCGGACCTACTGTAACTTTAATTGCACATCTGCTTTCTCCCTAACGCTTTGGAGCAGTTTTTGAACCTCTTGGTCGTGCTTTTGGCGATTCAGAAATATCAGCAACTGAGGCTTCACCGACTCGAGCGTCATTTTCTCACCATCTTTCCGGTCTGTCACCTGTATGACATGAAACCCAAACTGACTGCGAACTGGATCACTCAAATCGCCTTTTTTCATGCTGAAGGCCACCTGAGAGAACTCGGGTACCATCTGCTCTTTGGTGAAAAAATTGAGGTCACCGGAATTCTGCTTCGCGCTAGGGTCCTCTGAAAGCTCTGCCGCAAGTTTGTCAAAAGCTTCACCCGCTTTCACACGGGCCACAATTGCTTCCGCCGCCTTCTTTTTTTCCGCCACTACGGACTCTTCAGCGTCCTTCTGGAGCGCAACCAAAATATGACTCGCGCGGACTTGCTCCGCTTTTTCGAACTGCTGTGGGTTTTTCTGAAAAAACTCTTCGGCTTCCTTGTCGGTGGCCTGCGGTGCATCCTTGATTTGGCTCTCAACCCAC
>CAIWSO010000425.1 GCA_903915315.1 uncultured Spartobacteria bacterium
AGGCCGTTTTAAAGAGGAGCAGTCCGACCTGCTCAAAAGTTATGGAGAATCTGTCAGCACCGACTGGCAACTTTTTCGACACGACATTCGGGGCAGCATCGCGCATGCCCGCGCCTTGATGGGCGCAGGAATCCTGACCCAAACCGAATTCAGTTCGATCGAAAGCGGTCTCCTTGGGATTCAAAAGGACATCGAATCCGGCCAATTTGAATTCAGCCGCGACCTTGAAGACGTTCACATGAACATCGAGGCGGAACTCACTCGCCGCATCGGCCCGGCTGGCGCCAAGCTTCACACGGCCCGTAGCAGGAATGATCAAGTCGCCCTCGACTTCCGCCTCTACCTCCGTGACGCCTCCCAGCAAATCCAACAACATATCCGGAGTCTTCAGAAAGCCCTAGTGGGTCTCGCCGACCGCCACCGCAACGCTTTAATGCCGGGCTACACTCACCTCCAGCGCGCTCAACCAGTTTTTTTCGCCCACCATCTTCTTGCCTATGTGGAGATGCTCGACCGCGATGCGGGGCGTCTTTCCGATGCCGCCAAGCGAATGGATTCTATGCCACTCGGCTCGGGTGCCATTGCTGGCTCGACGATCATTTTGGATAGGGAGTCCGTTGCTCGGGAGCTGGGGTTTTCCAAAGTCAGCACGAACAGCATGGATGCCGTCGCCGACCGCGATTTCGCGTGTGAGTTGCTTGCGGCCATCGCGATCCTTGGCATGCACATCTCCCGCTTAAGCGAGGATGTGATTCTCTGGGCTTCTGCCGAATTTGGTTTTTTGGATTTGAGCGATAGGCACACCACCGGCTCCAGCCTCATGCCGCAAAAGAAAAACCCCGATGTCGCCGAGTTGGCGCGTGGAAAGACCGGGCGACTTTATGGCAACCTCATGTCTCTCCTCACGACCATGAAGGGCCTCCCTCTCACCTACAATCGTGATATGCAGGAAGACAAGGAAGGGGTTCTCGACTCCGTACAAACAGCCTCGGACACCCTTGTCATCATGGCCGAAATGATGTCCGCCGCTTCACTTCGTGAAGATCGTGCGCTGGAAGCCGCGAGCGATCCGCTGTTGCTTGCGACGGATCTCGCAGACCGCCTCGTCGAAGGCGGCGTGCCCTTTCGCAAAGCGCACGAAATCGTTGGTGGGCTCGTCGCCTTGGCGCAGCAAAAACGAACCCCTCTCCACCTCTTGAACCAATCGGATTTTGAATCCGCCTCGCCGGTTTTGACTCGCGACATCGTCGCAAAGACCTTCGACCTCAAGCTGGCTATGAGTGCGCGAAAGGCCATAGGAGCTCCTTCACCGGATAATGTCGCCCGCGAAATCCAACGCTGGTCCGAACATTTATCTTAATCTTGCTTGATGAAAGTTGATCATTTTTTTGCGTTCCGGAATCGGGGCGACGAGTCCAAGCCCTTTCTATCCCATCTCGAGGACCTTCGCTTCACGATCGTCAAGATAGCCATTGCCTTGATCTTGGCCATGGTTGCCTGCTTTCTCTTTCGCAATGAACTCGCCGCCATAGTTCAGCGTCCCCTCATCGCCGTCGACCCCCAGCGTGCCGCCAACCTTCAGTCCCTCGGGGTGGCGGACTCCTTTACCATCTCACTGGAACTCTCTTTTTACGGCGGCTTGGTTTTGAGCTTTCCGTTTCTTGTCTTCTTCCTAGCCGAATTTATCCTTCCCGCACTTTCTCGCAAGGAGAAGGCCATGCTCTTCCCAGCTTCCCTTTTGGGGGCAGGGCTCTTTTTGTCAGGGGCCGCATTCTGCTACTGCGTTGTCCTTCCGCAGACGCTCGAGTTTTTCTTTAAAGATGCCCAGTCGATGAATTGGCAACCGACCTGGACTGTTCGCGAATATTACTCGTTCACAACTCAGTTTGTGATCTCGTTCGGCCTAGCTTTTGAATTGCCGCTGGTTGTTTTGCTTTTGGTGAAACTCGATATCGTGGATTACAACCTGCTCAAAAGGACGCGCACATTCGCTGTCGTTATTATTTTTATTCTGGCTGCGGTCATCACTCCCACATCGGATATTCTGACCCTCCTTCTGATGGGTGGCCCGATGTATTTTTTATATGAGATATGCATAGGTATTGCCTGGCTCATGCAAGACCGAACCCAGATTAAAAAAAGTGATAGCTCGGAGTTGAGTTAGCCTCGCTCAGGCAATATCAAATACCCCTCATCTGCATGATCCGAGCGGCATATTTTGCTAGCATATCGCATTCGAGGTTAACTAGATCGCCCTCCCTCAAATCCCCCAGATTTGTGTGCGTTGCTGTGTGCGGAATGATCCAAACAGCGAACGAATCGGCGGTCACCTCGGCAATGGTCAGGCTCACCCCATTGATCGCAACCGATCCCTTATAGGCCACATAGGCGGCAAATTCCGGCGGCACCTTGAAGTTGATCCGCAGGTCCGAACCTTGCTGTAAAATTGCAACCACGGGAATAGTGGCATCCACATGCCCCTGTACAAAGTGACCCCCAAGCCGCCCATCGGCTAGCAACGAGCGCTCCAAATTGACTTTCCTGCCGGGGATCAATTCCTTGAGGTTGGTCCGCTGGAGTGTTTCGTCGAGAAGATCAAATGTCATGATGCCCTCGCGTGTTGAGATGGCAGTCAGGCAACAGCCATTCACCGAAATACTATCACCGATCTTCACCCCTAACGAAATGCTCGGAGCTTGGATCAGCAAACGGGCGGATCCCGCCGAGCGCTGCAAGTCCTCACAAAGCCCAATTTCCTCAACGAGTCCGGTAAACATGGCGACGACTATCCACCGGCTTGCCTGAGAACATCAACCCGAAAGTGAGCTTGGCAAAGCGGGGTGAATTGATAGCTTCACCGGATGTTCACAAAGGCACTCGGAGAAGCACGCTGGATATTTGCCATATTGATAGCCGGATGGCTGATCGCGATCCCCTTCCTCCCCGAGTTGGGCTTCCTTTTTGCGGGGCTCATTTTATTCACGTTCTACTTTTTCCGCGATCCGGAGCGTGTGCCACCGGAGGGCGAAAACATCGCAGTTTCCCCGGCCGATGGGGTCGTGACAACGATCGATGAAATCGATGAGGACGAGTTCTTTAATAAACGTGTCCGACGTATTGGCATCTTCCTCTCCGTCTTGGACGTCCACGTGAATCGCGCTCCACTCGCAGGCGAGGTGACCCACTCGATTCCCAAGCCGGGCGGATTTTTTGATGCAAGGGATCCCCGTTGTTCCATCTTGAACCAAAGCCGCTCA
>CAIWSO010000426.1 GCA_903915315.1 uncultured Spartobacteria bacterium
CCGCCTCCAACTACACAGCCTCCTGATCAGCTCAATCCGCCGCCCGGTCCGCCCCCAAAAAATGAAAACCCATAACCATCGGCGGGCCGCCGCGCTTCCTCTTGTTCTCTGGTGCATTGCGTTTATAGCCGGCTTGGTCGTTCTGCTCGCGGGTTCTGTAGGCGGTTGGATCGATAGTGAGACCCGAGCCGAAAAAAAATTTATTGCACGTCAAATGGCTCTCAGTGGCATTGCGATCGGCCAAAATCCCTTGGTCAAATCGGGAGATCCCCTTTTGCAAAGGGGGAGTCGGAGCGGAGAGGGATTTGAGGTCAGGCTGACCAACGAATCCGCTAAAGTTAACCCGAATTTCTGGATACAAAATAATAACCGCTCGATTTTTATTCGGCTTTTCACGTCTTGGGGGGCGGATATCGGAACGACAGAAGCCGCGATCGACAGCCTGATTGATTGGATCGATGGGGATGATTTTCTTTCTCTTAAGGGAGCCGAGCGAGGTGAGTATGAGCGGGTGGGCAAACGGGGTTACCCTGCCAATCGACCGCTCAGGCATATAAGGGAGATGGAGGCCGTATTGAACCTTTCCCGGCTTCTTTCTGCAAAGGATGGCTGGCAGAACTCCTTCACGATTTGGTATAGTGGCAAGATCAGTATCCAACATGCCACGGAATCCTCACTCACGGCGCTCGCCGAGCTCACACCGATGCAGTGCCAATCTCTTCTCGAGATGCGCGCCGGGCAGGATGGCATTGATGGAACCGATGATGACCAAAAGCTCACTTCCATTGAGGATGTGGCCGATTTTCTTGGCCTTGGATCGCGTCAGCGTGCCGGGTTGCTGGAGTTTTTTGACACATCTGGCGACTTGCGTTGCATTGAGTCCACAGGTTGGTGTGGTGGCGTGGCCCACAAAATCACAGTTGTATCGGGGACGGATCCCAATTCGCAAATGAAGAGTTGGGAGGAAAAATGAAAGCGTCGCCAGTAGATTCCGTTATACGTCCGGGGGCGAGCGGTTGGGATTTTTGGAAAATCCCAAACAATGCGGATCCTGTCTGCGAATCGATGCCTTCTTCAAAAACGCTGGGCTCCGCACCTCATTTGCTTCTAGCCCTTCCGACCCGCAGTCTTCTGGCCGTGCCGGTGTGGATTTCTCCGCAAGGTGATCCCAACGAGCTTGCCGATTTGGAGTTGTCGAGCCGCCATGTGTTGAAAAAAAATGCCGAGGCACATGGAATTCCGATTCTTGAAAAGGACGGACGCTCACTTGTTCTGGCCGTCTCCTCGATTGATGATGAGAGGGCTTCGGACTATTACTCCAAAGCCTCAACGTTTGAATTTCCTGCTCGGTTGTGGGATCCCGATGTCGAGGATGTACTCGTGTGGCGGGAGTGGGGCGAGCTTTGCTTTGGCTTATATCGCGACAAAAATTGCGTCTATTTTGCCTGTTCCGGCGAGATTTCCGTAGGGGTTCCTTTTTGCGGACTCGTCACTCGCACAGCTATGCGGCTTCGATCCGAGGGGGTGATTCTGCGGATGCCGGCAAGATTGAGGTTGATCGGAGATTTTTCTTTCGAGGATCGTTCGGCATTGCGTGATACACTTCGACTGGATCTTGAGCACACGGAAGTCGCTCCGCCACCTCATCTCCCTAGCACCTATACCAATCCGGTTCCGCCCAGTGCGAAAATGGCGATGGAGAAACGAACCTATTGGCAGAAGTTTCGCTTTTTTGGGGTCGGTGGGATCGCTTTCTACACATTGATACTTTTGTTTGTGTCCGGCGACCTTCTGGTTCGCCGCATTCAACTTTCGAGGGTCTCGGCAGAGTTGCATTCTATCAAGGAGTCCGCGTCCGAAGCGCAAAAGCTGGTTTCCGAGTGGAAGGAGTTCCGTTCGGCCGTGGATCCAGTCGCGTTTGCGATCGATCAACTGGCCGCTGTTGCCGCAGAGATACCAAGTGAGCAAGTGCGCCTCACTCAATATAGTTTCGACAGCGGGCGCTTCACTATCGCCGGCGAAGCTGCGGATGTCGCCCAAGCCTACGATTACTTTGAGAGAGTAAAAAAAGTTCCGCTTTTACAGGATTACGATTGGACCTCCCGCCAACCCCAGTTGGTCGGCCGTAATAAGGTTCGTTTTGAAATGGAAGGAATACGCCCCGATGCGAAAACCAGCGAAGAGTGAACTAAGGCTTCTTGTCATCTTTGGCGCAGCGGTTTTTTTGGCGCTGAATCTCTTTGGCGTTCGAGCGTGGATGGCCCGAAAACAATCCATCACGTCGAGTATCGCCGACACCCACACCGCTTTGGAAGCAGCCAAATCTTGGATGATGACCGCTGAGTCGATCAAGTCTGCTCAGGGTTGGATGAAGGAACACCCTGCGCCTGTAATGACTGGAGAAGGGGCGAGCACGGATCTTTTGAATGCAGTGCGCGCTGAAGCCGAAAAGGCTGGCATCAAGGTTGTGGAGGAGACGTTGTTGCAAGCATCCCCTGGGAGTGAGGGAAGTTCGGCTCTTTTGCAAACTAAGCTCAGCGGGCCCTTTGCCGGCGTGGCTCGGTTTTTATTTGAATTGCAGTCCCCAACTGCGTGGCGGGCGGTGAGCAAGATGACTATTCGCAGTGATACCGAACCTCCGAATGTCGTGATGGACATGGAAATTCGCCAGTATTACGTTCCGCCGACCACCGGCGGTGATTCCACCGGATCGTGATGAAATTCCCGCTTACCCTCATTTTACCAGTCGCAACTCTTACTCTTTGTTACGCCAATGAAAAGGCTGATGAACTCTGGTTGCAGCCGAGATCGATGGAGAAGTTTCAAGTCCTGCTTGATCGCTCCCCCTTTTCCCTGCCAACGGCTGAGGAGAGCGCTCCAGCAGCGGAACGTTATTCCATCACAGGTGCCGCAACGATCAATCAGGAGCCTTTTGTTTTTATCGTGGATAAGAACACGCAAACACGTCTCATGTTGAGCAAAAACCCCGATCCTTCGGGCAATGTCCTTCTCGACTATCTGCCTGATTTGAATCCGCAAAAAATGAAGGCCAGCATTCGCATTGATGGCCAAGTTACAACAGTTGCCTATGCGGAGGTGCCTGCC
>CAIWSO010000427.1 GCA_903915315.1 uncultured Spartobacteria bacterium
CATTAGCCGTAGCATAGAGCCATGGGAAACAAAGAAACCCAGCAAACAAAAACCATTGGGAAACATACAGCGGACCTGCCTCGCGATAGTTAAGGGTAATGATGATCCATGTGGCAATCAATGAATAGGCAATCAACAAGATGGGCGAGGCATAACCAGGAAAATCCAAGCCGGGGATCGCATTTCCGTCACCAATGAGAATGCCTGCAGTGCCAAGCATGACACCCAAGTTCCAAATGATACCAGCGCTAATGAGCAGTTTACTGTGAAGAAGAGGAATGCGGGATAATCTGGCCGTAACCCAAAGACCTGTCCCGAAAGCGGCCGTACTAGCCCAACCATATATCATCACATTGCTCTGTGCCGGCTCGGTGCGGCCATAAGTGAAGAGGGCAGCACAATCCATCAAAGCCGGAATAGTCAACTGCCAATCCGCTAAAAGTTTGAGCAAGGAACCAATGATAAGCCAAAAGATGGATGATCCGAGAAACAACAGGACTGGACCACGAGTGGATGCGTCGATGATGGCTCTGGCTTCATTGGAAAGAGTACGCACCTCTGTGTCCTCGTGATCGGATGAATGGCTTGGCAGGTTCATTGGCAAAATGGAGTATTGATTCGGAAACAGAGTGTTTCGGAATATTCAAAATGGAATAGGAAAAGTCCCTTCATCATGGTTTGGCTACCTTGGCGGGTTTCGCTGACTTTGTCGCTTCTTTAGGTGCAGCGGGTTCCTTAACAGCGGGCTCGCTCACAACAGGAGCGGAAGGTGCTGGAGTGGCGGCAGGAGCCGGTGCGACCGGAGCCACCGGTGCGGCTTCGACACCGGCAATGGGATAGGCAGCGGCGGGCTTTTTGGATCCGATATCTGCCAAAACCAACTTCATCGCCTCTTGGATCGGAATCTGAACTTTACCCTTGGCCCGATCGACCCAGGCATATGTTAGGAGTTTCGACTGATTTTCCGCCTGAAGGTCAGCGAGATTTTTCACACGCACTTCGTCACGCCCCGCGTCTTCGGGATAGAGATCGGAAGAGGAATCCCCACGCAGATATTTGGTTATACCAACGAAAAGGGTGATGCCTATGAGTGCGAAAAGGAAAATCCAGAATATTGGCTTTTTGCTCGCGGCTTGGTTGGATGTGGCAGGTTGCATCAGTTCTTAAGTGCGATTGATTTAGCTAGGCGTGGGTCGCGAAGCGGCCAGAGTGGCGCGGATCCGAGTCGTTTGAGGAAGACAGCTGCCAGAGTGCATCCGATGGCAATCAGGCAAGCGATATCAAGCCAGTGGATTTGAACACCAGACTTGTGAAGGGCTGGCAGGACGATGACATACATGTCGAGCAAATGCATCGTGAGAATCCAGAGTGCCATTCCGCAAAGGAATCCGGGGCGTTTTTTCCCAAAACTGGATAGCAAAAGAAGGAATGGCACAAAAAAGTGTCCAACGACCATCGCCGTGCTCATCAATTGCCAAGTTTCTGTGTTGCGACGGAGGAAGTAGATGGTTTCCTCTGGAATGTTCGCATACCAGATGAGCATGTATTGGCTGAAGCCGATGTAGGCCCAGAAGATCGTGAAGGCCAACATCAATTTACCCATGGTGTGGTAGTGTTCCATCGAAATCACATTCTTGAAATAGCCGACGTTTCTCAAGGCCGTGATGATAAGAACAAGAACACACATGCTGCTCAAGGCTGTACCAGCGAAGATATAAACACCCCACATGGTTGAAAACCAGAGGTAGTCGAGTCCCATGAGCCAATCGATTGCGGCGAATGTGAGGCACACGGCAAAGAACGGGAGACTCGCAAAAGTGATTTTACGATTCCGGATGGTGAACTTGGCTGCCCCATCCAGGTCTTGTTTGATCGAGTTGCTACGAAGCCAAAGCGATGCAATCGTGAAGAAGCAGAAGTAAAAACCGGCACGAATCCAGAAGAACTCGTTATTGAGGTAGCCCGCTTTCTCCCCAAGAACGATGTCATGCGCCGGGTCGATCGTCATCCAGGTCCAAAGCGTGGGAGCCACGAAAACAAGCGGAATGAATAGAACGCCCATCACAACCAAAAGGCTACCTAGATTTTCCATTTGACGCCTGACCACTACGCTCCACTCGGCATCCACCGCGTGGTGGACGAGTTGCCAGAACAAACCGCCCATGCAAATGGTGAAGAAGAAGAAGAATGCGAAAAGATAGGAGAAGGCAAATTGCTTGCTGTCGCTGATCGCACCGTAGGCAACAAGGCCAAAGGCGACGACGGCCAATGCAACGAGGCCGAGGAAACGACCGCCTACATGCTTGTAGTCGAAGGTGTGGCTGCCGGGTTGGGTTGGTTCGTGTCCGCTCATGGATTCTGCGATTCTAATTTGGCCCGCTCGGTGGCTGGAACATCATTGATAGTGGCTCCGCCTTGGGATTTTTGGAGCGCACGGATGTAAGCGATAATGGCCCAGCGATCTTGCACTTGGATGCGGTCGCCATAACCCATCATGGTATTTTTACCGTGTGTGATAGTGTTGAATATCTCACCATCGGCCATTTGCAGGATGCGATCTTGATGGAGGTTGGCGATAGCAACGAGACCGTATTTCCCGGCGATGCCATTTCCAGCGCCAGTGGCGCCATGGCAAACGGAGCAACTGATATTGAAGCGTTCTTGACCTCTCGCTATGAATTCAGGCGTAACTTCAATCGGCATGCCAGTTCCCCAACTTGCACCCATTTTACCAGTGTCGGTATATCCGACGCCGCCCGAGAAGTGAACTTGCTTGTAGGGACTCTGGGATTCGCCAGCAGAACCATCAACCGATTTGTGCTGTGGCATTGCATAGCCGAGTGGAACGGTGCCCGTGATGGGAGCCCGGTTGCCGCGACCATCCGAGTAGAAAGTGCTCGGTACTTGGGATTTCACCTTTGGCTGGTGATCCATATCTGGAAAAAGCTCGATCGGTGGTTTTTGGAATTTCTGGCCACGGAATCCGGCTACTGTCACCAGTAAGAGGACGACGAGAACAAAAATGGAGAAAAAGTATTTAAGCATTGCTGATTAGTCTCCGTGGATGGTGGTGATGTTCGTTGCGCCGAGGGACTCCAAGAAGTCCGAAACCGAACGGGTCGAGAACTTCTGATCACGGGCTTCAATGGCAACGAAGAATTTGTCTTCGGTGACTTTTTTGAAGCGATCCCAGTTGAAGAGTTGATGGTTCAGGCGGGGAAGGCCATTCAGGATGAGCATTCCGAACACCGCTGTAAACGCGGACAGGAGAATCGTGAGTTCAAACATCACCGGGAAAAAGGCCGGAACCGTGAAGAGATTCGTGGGTTTTCCAGCAACGATGAGTGGGTAGAGAAAGGAGGATGTTCCGAACTCCATGGTCACCGCAGTAAGAAACCCAGTCAGACCGCCAAAGAAAACGAGTTTTCCGAGAATCGAGCGCTTTAAGCCCATCGCTTCATCCATTCCGTGGATGGGAAATGGGGAAAAAACATCCCACTTTTCAAACCCGGCATCGCGGATTTTTTGAGCGGCGTGATAGAGATCGCGAGCGCATTGGAACTCGGCTGCGACTCCGTAGACTGGTGCGTTGGTATTGCCGACGGCGTTCATTAGTGATGATCCTCTCCGTAATGTGGATCGGCCTCTGGAAGGACCGCTTTAACTTCAAACATACAAATCATCGGAAGGAAACGGATGAAAAGTAGGAACAGGGTAGTGAAGAGCCCGAACGTTCCGATAAATGTGCAAATATCAACCCATGTCGGATGGAACATGCCCCATGCGGATGGTGTGAAGTCGCGGGCCAGAGTCGTCGCAATGATGACAAAGCGCTCGAACCACATTCCCATGTTCGGGAACTGAACGATGATCCAGACCCATACCAAGTGTTGTCGAAAGTATTTGAACCAGAAAAATTGGGGCGAGATGACGTTGCAGAACATCATCGACCAATAGGCCCACCAGTAGGGACCAAAGGCACGATACCAGAAAGCTTCACGCTCAAAAGGGTTCGCGCTATACCATGCGATAAAGAGCTCCATGAGGTAGGCGTAACCGACGATAGATCCCGTGAGCAGGATGACTTTGCACATCTTGTCCACGTGATTGACAGTCACAAGATCGTGGAGAGGTTTGTAAATCGCGCAGGCAGGAATCATGATGGTGAGCACCATCGCAAAACCGCCGAAAATCGCGCCTGCCACGAAGTAGGGAGGGAAAATCGTCGTATGCCAACCGGGAATCACCGATGTCGCGAAGTCAAACGAAACGACCGAGTGAACCGAAAGCACGAGCGGAGTGGAAAGACCAGCCAGAACGAGGTAGGCCATTTCATAGTGGCGCCATTGACGGTTGCCCCCGCGCCATCCCAAAGCGAGAACGCCATAGATGAATTTGCGCACTTTGGTCGTGCAGCGGTCGCGAAGAGTCGCCAGATCAGGAATCAGACCGGTATACCAAAACAGCACTGATACGGTGAAGTAAGTGGATACAGCGAAAACGTCCCAGAGGAGCGGTGAGCGGAAGTTTTGCCAGATCGCATTCGCGTTGGGAACGGGAGCAAGGAACCAAGCCATCCAGACGCGACCGACGTGAAGTGCCGGGTAAATACCGGCGCAAACAACGGCAAAGAGCGTCATCGCTTCCGCCGCGCGGTTGATCGATGTACGCCATTTTTGGCGGGTGAGGAAAAGAATGGCCGAAATGAGCGTACCGGCGTGTCCGATACCGATCCAGAACACGAAGTTTGTGATATCCCATGCCCAACCAATCGGATGGTTGTTTCCCCAAACGCCCACGCCCGTGGATATGAGGTAACCCAAAAGCAGCAGGCACATCAACGTCATAGGTACCGTGATGGCCATGGAAACATACCACCAAGTGGGCGTTTTGCCTTCAACGATGGAGCTGATGTAGCTGCTGATCCAACCCATTTCCCTTTGGTTCAGAACCAAGGGTGGGCGGACGAGTTGCTTCTCGTCTTCGGAGAGTTTGTCTGAGTGATCTATGTTGGCGGAGGCGTTAGACATTTTCTAAATGGGCTACTTTAGTGACCTTGTGAGGCCTCACCGTTTGTGGGTTTCTTGTGGGCATCGCCGTGAGCTGGTGGAAGTTCGCTTCCATGTCCAGCGGCATGGGGATCGCCATGACCTTCGCCATGGGAATCGTGACCCGCGCCATTGGCCATGCCGACTTTATCTGCGCCTGGCATTTTCGGATTCGGGTTTTTTATACGAGCGAGATAGGTCACGCGAGGTGATGTGTTCAAGTATTTGAACATCGTGTATCCACGAGTGCTGTTGCGGAGACGGGCGACTTGGCTCTTCGGATTGGCGATATCGCCGAACACGATCGAATCATTCGGACAAGCCTGTTGGCAAGCGACCTTGAAGGAAGCGATTGGTGTTTCGCTGGAAGGTGTTGGGCCGGCTTCCACGAGGCGGGAGATTTTGGACTCCTCGATACGCTGAATGCAGAACGTGCATTTTTCCATGACGCCGCGCATACGAACGGTGACGTTTGGATTTTTTGCCATCTTGAGGCTGTCGGCCATGCCTTTTTTGGCAAGAGGACCCCAATAAAGCTCGTCGATCGGACGTTGGTTGTAGTCGAAATAGTTAAAGCGGCGAACTTTCCATGGGCAGTTGTTCGCGCAATAGCGGGTGCCAATGCAACGATTGTAGGCCATGAGATTGAGCCCATCCTCGCTGTGCACAGTGGCATTCACGGGGCAAACGGTTTCGCAAGGAGCGTTTTCGCAATGCTGGCACATCACGGCTTGAGGAAGCATTTCAGGATCCTCCGCATCACCGGCGAAGTAGCGATCCAGACGGATCCAAGCCATGTCGCGATTTTTGCGAACTTGGTCTTTTCCGACGACAGGCACGTTGTTTTCCGCTTGGCAGGCAACCACGCACGCGTTGCAGCCCGTGCAGGTATTGAGATCCACCGTCATTCCCCATTGCTCTTTCGAGGTGAGTGTCGGGTGGGTGTAGAGAGATATATTTGGCGGGATGTGACCATCCATGCCCATCGTCTGGGCAAAGGAATTATTTTTCTCGAAGCGCTCGAGGGTTCCCTCGCGAACGAGGTCACGGCCTTCCATGCTGCGATGCTCTTGGGTTTGAGCCAGCGGATAATCCTTATCGGTGACGACGCAAGTGACGCCACTGGCGAACCGCATGGTTTCCGTTCCACGGATCGGATAGGCATCGAAGCCGACGTTTTCCATGAGAGCGGAAACGTCTTTTCGACCGTAGCCAAGGGTGATCGAGAGAGAGTCATCGGCATGACCCGGAGCGACAAGAGCAGCGGCTTCAATCGTGGTCTTGCCATCGCTGATCTTAACGATATCCGCTACGAGGTCGTAGTTGATTTCGTTGCCCATTTTTTCGGCGATCTTTTCGAAAGATCCAAAGTTATTGGCTTTGATTCCGAGTTTTTTCGCAGTGGCCGGGCTGACCATGACCGCGTTGTCCCAAGTCACTTTCGTGACGAAATCGGGAGTTTCAACGAGCCAGGAATTGTTAGCATAGCGCCCGTCATCCACGCTTCCGCTCTGAATGAATACCAATTCCAGCGCGTCTGCGGCGCCGGCTTTTGTTCCCTTGGCTGCGAGAGCATTGGCGCTACCGACGTTTAATGTGGCTGGAGTCGCTGCAAAGGCGGAATTAGGCAGGAATCCATCGCGAAGGAAGGTATTCCAAGCTTCATCCGACCCGCCGGAAGCGAGTTGATTCAATGTCGCACGAACTTGTGCTTGTCCGTCACCTGAAGCTCCTTCGAGAAGTTTGCCGAGAATTTCTAATTCTGAAACGCCGTTCCACAATGGAAGGACCATCGGCTGAACGGACGTGTAGGTGCCATCAAATGTGCGGGTGTCTCCCCATGCCTCGAGGAAATGCGTGGCAGGGATATTCCAATGCGAAACCTTCGATGTTTCGTCCTCGAAATAGCCGAGTCGGGATACCGTTGGGACTTTTTTGAGAAGATTGGTGAAATCTAAGTTCGCCGGAGCGTTGTAAGCGGGATTGCCTCCGAAGATGAAGAGCGAATCGACTTTTCCTGCGGAAATAGCTGCCGCGAGATCCGAGATCGAAGCGACCGGAAGCTCATTGGTTTTGACCGCGAGGATCGTAGCGCCGATGTTCCCAAGGGCAATGTTGATGGCATTCACCAAGACCTGAATCGGAGCTGGCGTTTGTGGGCCCGTGAGCACAATCGAGCGACCGGACTTAGTTAAAAGATCGTTGGCGCACTCGGAGATCCATTCCGACTTCACGGAAGTGGAAGACGCTGGGAATGCCTTGGCGACTGCTGTCAATCCGGCATCCTTGGTCTTGTCGGCGATCACCAATGCGAGTTGGCGGGTGAATTCCCCCATCTCGGAAACCTTGCAGCGTTGGCGGTGATCCGCCATGCCACCGGTGACCGTGAAGTGGTTTTCCACAACGTAGAGGCGATTCATTGACGCGCCTTTTTGCTCCGGGTTGCGACGGGCCGCGAAGCCTTGGGCATAACCGATACCTGTCTCAATCGGGTTCAGGAAATCGCTATCAATCGCCAAAATGGCATCAGCGCGGTCAAATTTAGGAACGAGACGAACGTTGGGGCCGAAGGAAGCGGCATTCGCGACCACGGTTTCACTATCACCGAGTGGTTCGTATTCCGCCCAGATCAGGCCGGGAAACTTCTTTTCGAGTGCGGTACGCAAACGGTCGCGGGTCGGCGAGTTTTTCTTTTCAACGAGAAAAGCGAGCCCCTTACCGCCGGACTGATTGAGGCTTTTTAAGTAAGCATCGAAAGCGGCAGCGTCCGAATCAGCGCCTTTGTTGGTGATCTTCTTAGCGCGATGCGGATCGTAAAGATCGAGGATCGCTGCTTGGGCGAAGGAGTCTGTGCCGCCATTGCTGAATGGGTGGAGCGGGTTGCCCTCCAACTTGGTGGGACGTCCATCGGATGTCGTGGCGATGAGCGGGATGGCTCCGTAGCGAGCCGGCATCGAGGTCGCGTAATAAAGAAACTTGCTTGGAATCGCGTATTCCACCCCTTTGGTGAAAGGAACGAGGTGGGATTCCGGACGACGGCAGCCAGTGAGTCCGACGCCGGCGAAGGCGATCGAGGCACCCATGAGCTTAAGGAAATCGCGCTTCGAAAGCCCGCTATCTTCATACATCTCCGCACCACCGGGGAATTCCCGCTGGAGGTGTTTTACAAACTCGGGATCGTTCTCGAGTTCACGCAGACTGCGCCAGATGGTTGGATTTTGTTCGGGAGCCGGGTGGTTTAAATTTCTCTTCATCGGTGACAACCTCCACAGGTGACGGGAGGATTAACTTCCCACTCTTCTTTGAATTTCATGCCAATCTCTTTCTGGGTGGTGCCTTGAGGCGGCTTCCATCCCATATTGTACACTTCAGATGGCGGGCGGAGGTAATTTTCGGGGGCGCGATGGCAATCCAAGCACCAGGACATGCTTTGTGGCTCGTGCTGATAGACGACCTTCATTTCATTGACCGCGCCGTGGCAACTGTAGCAGCTCACACCGCGATTCACGTGAACAGCGTGGTTAAAGTAGGTGTAGTCGGGAACCTTGTGGATGCGGACCCAGTTGATGGGTTGACCGGTCTTCCAACTCTCACGCACAGGAGCCAGCTTCGGGCTGTTAGCCTTGATTTGGGTGTGGCAGGCCATACAGGTCTGCGTGGTCGGCACATTCGAGTGCGAGGCGACCTCAACGAAACTATGACAATACCGGCAGTCCATCCCGAGTTGCTGCACGTGGATGACGTGAGAGAACGGAACGGGCTGGGTGGGCTCGTAACCGACACGGGTATACTTAGGGGTGAAATAATAGGTCAACCCGCCGGCGATCACAGGCACTATCGCGCCTATACAGATCACCAGCTTCAAGGGAAGCCAGTTCGTCCATTTTGGAAAAAAATTCGCCATGTGTTCAGAGCATCAGCATCGACAATTCACTCAAAAAAACCTGCCTTGATTCGTCAACCGTGAAGCTCTCTCGGGGCGGAAATAATCTGCTTGGGAAATTGCGTGACGGGAAATTGTCGGATACATGTTTTTTTGAAGTTCTGTATGTGCTCAAAATCTTTCCATCCTGTCAACAATTTCGACACAAATTATTTTACAAAGTGGATTCTTGTGCTTGTGGCCGCAGGGCTGGCGATGGCTTCTGCAAGCGGCTGGGCACAGACCGAGGCCCAACCTCCCCTCCCCATCACGAAGCTCACGGTCGGAAGCAAAACAGTGCGTGCGGAAACGGCTGACGACGACAACGAGCGCTCCTGTGGACTGATGTTCCGGAAATTGCTCGGCACCGACTGCGGCATGCTTTTTGTGATGCCTCAAATCGGCCCTGCGGCCTTCTGGATGCGCAATACGGAAATCCCGCTCAGTATCGCCTATATCGATCCGAACGGAACGATCATGGAACTCCACGATCTCAAGCCGCACAATGAAACCACCGTGCGAAGCGAGTTCTCCCAGATCGCCTATGCGCTGGAGATGCCACAGGGTTGGTTCACCAAAAACAATATTTGGCCGGGTGAGCGAGTGAGCGGACTGCCAAAAATCCCGCGCTGATTTTTCCAACGACAGTGCGCCTAATACCATTGTCTCTTTGAAATTAGACTTTGCAGCGCAAAAGAAAGGGGGAATGGCCGTCTCGGCCGTGTGGACACTGGTCTACTTGCTCGCACCCTGCCCAGCGGAACCAAGGAGCACGCCAACACACACGGGCGAGACGCCCTGTGCCCCTCTGCTAAAATCCAAAAGCATGCTGCTTTTGGTATAAGAACCGAGTTTTCAGGAAATGGACGACCCACAGATACGAAATGAAGAGGCATGCGGGATTTTCTCTACTTGATCGTCAGGCGGAGTGATTGCGGTTTGGCCGACTGGCGGCCTTGGATATCGACA
>CAIWSO010000428.1 GCA_903915315.1 uncultured Spartobacteria bacterium
AGTCGGGTTCTGGCGTCGCGGGAACGCTGCGCGGGGTCGTTTCGCTCGATGAGCACAGACCACTCGTCAAATGTCTCGAAGCCGGGCGCGTGCTGGATCTTGGGGCCATCGGCAAGGGGTTTGCGTTGGAGCGCATGGGAGAGATTCTTGCCGCACATGGGATCGCGGATGCGCTGCTGACCTCCGGGGCGAGCACGATTCTGGCCATAGGGTCGATGGATTGGCCGATCGACATGCCGCATTCGGCAGGCGTGAGGCGTTTGCTCTTACGCGCTTCCACGCTTGCGGCTTCGGGAAACTCGCAACAGGGAGCACACATTGTGAATCCCGAGGATGGCACAGCAGCGCGAACCTTCGAGAATGTCTGGGTGATCCACCCGAGAGCACCTTTCGCCGATGCGTTCTCCACAGCGTGTTTCACCATGACGCCCGAAGACATCGAGGAGTTCACGGCGCTCCTCCCGGCGGAGTGCCGCGTGATCAGCGATCCCGATTGGAGCGCGTAAGGTTCAGTGATTAGCCGAGAGGCTAACCGCCTTGTATCCACCACGGGAGCGGAACCACACGATCAGGCCGAGGTAGCAGAGGAGCATGAACGCCGGAAAGACGATCACCTTTGCCAGCGAGCCTTGGCGGGCGGTTTTGGCAATGGTGGAAATTTCCTGCGATTGGGCCTCGGGAAGCGCCGCAAGTTTCGCGGGATCCAAGGCGCGGTAGGTTCCGAGGAAATACGAATCGGATTTCGAGACGGCTTGGTAGGCTCCGGGCGTCTTGGCCTCGATGGATGATTCGATCGAGCGTTCCTGCATTTCGCCGATGAGCGGGCCGCCGAGGATGCCGACGGTCAGCATGCCGATGCCTGCGATGGCGTTGAGGGTGAGTGCTCCGCCTTTGGGGGTTTGTTCGGCGACGACGCCGAGCATGGTCGGCCAGAAGAAGCTTTTCCCGACGCCGTAGATGGTCGCGGCCAAAAAGATGAAAGCGAGGCCATTTGCTTTCGAGAGAAGGAAAAGACCAGCGCATGCCAGTGTGGCGCAGACGGCGAGAAGGCCGAGCGGTGTGAGTTTATGAACGATCGGGCCGGCTACAAAGCGGAGGCACATCATGATACTCGATGTGTAGATCAATACCCAGAGGGGGTTCGCGCCGCTGGCGTGAAGGGGTTCTTCCATGATGCCCGAGATGGCACCGTCGGTTCCCAGTTCGGTGGTGGCGAGCGGCATCATGATGAGGCACAGGAGAAGCAGGATCGGACGCCCCAGCGAGCGGCAATAGAGTCCGTAGGCAGCGACCGAGACGATGAGGAGGGTCCATGTGACCGCTTGCGGCCAACCGAACACCATGCCGAGTTGCTTAAAGACGAGGAATCCCGCGATGGCGGCGCCGAGGACGCCGAATTCGGCGAGCATCTCGCGATACGATGCGCCGGCGGCCACGCGCTCGTTCACTGGGAATTTGGCCCGGAGAAGCATGAGCATGTAAACGATGGCGGGAATCGAAATGAGGTAGACGAGG
>CAIWSO010000429.1 GCA_903915315.1 uncultured Spartobacteria bacterium
CCACACGGCCGAGACGGCCATTCCCCCCTTTTCCGCTGCAAAGTCTAATTTCAAAGGGACAATGGTATGACTCAAAACCTGCAGACTCCTTTGCTCCGCGCCCGCCTTCGCGCTGCTGCCGTAGTCAGGTGGGGCGAGTGCTTACGAATTAAGCGTGAAGCAAAAGTATATAAAAATGACGGAATAGGACATACGATTAGGGGTGAGCATTTAGCTTTAATAGGTATCGTTGCCCCCTTACATGATCTCAGCAACCTGTGGATTCTCTTTTGCTCTAAATCTGCATATTCGCTAGGATCATCGTTCCCGAAGAGCCTAAGAAATTCCCCCAGCAATCCATCTCGCAAAAACTCTCACCAGATAAAATAATCAACTCCATGAAACGCACCCTGCTCCTCCTCGCCGCCGGACTTTTCCTCCTTGCCTCCTGCAAGCCACCGGAACCACCAAAAATCACCGCCACGGACACCGGCAAGAGCGGTCCTGGCGGACAGACGATCAAAGGCGGTGATGTGACCATGACGTTTTCTGCCGACGGCAAGCCACTCACTTTCACGCGCGGGAACGGCTCGAACCTGATCAACACCAAAGACCCCGGAAAGGGCTTTTACATGACGACCGGTTCGGGGCCGGATGAGAAAATCATTCCTTTCACCTCCCTCGAATCCCAAGATGGCAAGTTGATCCTCACCGCCGCCGACAACACCCGCGCGACGCTGGCGGTGAATGCCGGAAACAGCCACATCTCCTTCCGCCTCGAAAAAATGGAGAATGTTCCCACGGACTCCGAGCCGATTTTGAGGTTGCAAGCCACTTTCAACAACATCTGCCCTATGTCTGTTCCGTTGGATTATATGGTGGATCCGGGCAACTTTTACGCGCCGCGCCGTGTGACCCTCAATGCGTCCTGGCCGTTCCTCTGGTTCCGCGGCGAAAAGGATCCGCTCGGCGGCTTTGCATTTTTCGTTCCCCTCAACGACGACGACCACAACGAAACCCTGCTCCGCATCTGGACGGAGGAAAAAATGCCGCATCCGAAAGTCGATGGCAAATGGACCTACGAGCGCGCCAAGGCTTGGGTGGAAGAGTGGAAGAGCAAATTCACGAATACCCACACCCTCTCGCTCAGCGCCGAGAAGCCCGAGGACCTCGATGTGTTGTTTGATTACGCGAAGAAAGTCCATGTCAACCGCCTCTACCTCCACACGGACACTTGGCGCGGGGCGTATTGGGTTTACGACCGCGATCCGTTATCGGTGAACAAAAAGGTCTTCCCGCGCGGCGAGGAGGACCTCAAGGCCTTCCAGGACAAACTCAAGGCGAACGGCATGGATGCCATGCTGCACACTCTCAGCTATGGATTCGGCCCAGAGGGGTCGAAATACATCGGCAAAGGAAAAAAAACCGACCACCGCATCTCGAATTGGGGCAAGGGCAAGCTGGAGAAACCCATTTCCGAAACCGACAAAACGATCCTCTTCCGGCCAAATTCCGGGGTGAAATTTCCGAATCAAAGCGCCTCGTTGCCATGGCCGCAAAGCTATCAGCGTTTCTTCTCTCTCGGAGAAATCCTGATCGATGACGAGATCATCCCCTGCAAATTTGAGGATACCGACAAGGAGGTGTGGAAGCTCACGGTCCACCAGCGTGGCGTCACCCCCGCCAAGCACGAGGCCGGCACGGAGGTCATCGGACTCCTGAAGGCCTACAACCAAAACTACTACCCCGACAGCCGCACCGACTTGCCGGAGATCGCTGCCAAGGAATACGCGGACTTTTTCAACCGCATGGGCCTCCAGCATAACGAATTCGACGGCGGGGAATGCCATGAGGATGTGCCATGGGGTTTCCGGAAATTCACGATGTTCGTTTACCAGAATACCGACCATCCGATGACGAGCAACACCTCTGGCGGAACTCCGAACCCTTGGGACATGGTTTACAGATTTAAAACCAATGGCGACCTCATCCTTAACAAACGGGGTGGCGGTTATGCCGCCTTGACGCTTCACCGCGAGGGGCGACTCTCCACCAGTCCGATCGAAAACCATGTCGCACTCGCAGGTGGCGCCGCCGCCAACAGCACGGGTTTCGCGATCAAAAAACCCGAGCCGATGTTTGGGATTTTCCCCAAAACGATTGTCGGGCACGGCCTGGCTGACTTGATCGCCGACCAGTTTTCCATTTGGCGTGAACTCGCCCCCAAGTTGACGCCGGAACTCCGCAAGCAGATTTCCGAGTCCTACTACCAAGACAAGACTTACGCCCCCTTGGACCCCGGTCCCGCCCTCGCCAAAACCCTGTTTGAAGCCAGGAAGACGCAGGGCGGCTATGAAATCCAACCCTTCTGCGTCATGGTTCGCGGCAAGGAGGATGTGGAGTGGAAAGGGGTAATGGAATACGGCTCGGTGGGACCCCGTCAGTATATCGGCAGCGGACTGCGCCTGCGTTTGGAAAATCCCTTCGGCCGCCAGGCCCCGCAATTCATCATCCGGGTATTGGACGGATACACGGACGGCTTCGCCAAGCACGCGGAAGAAGCTCCGAAGGAAGAGTTGAACAAGGATATGCAGGGCTACCTGATCGGCGCCGGAGCGAGCCCTGATCACAGCGCTGCCACTCCCGCCGCCACGCCTGCACCAACACCTGCAAGCACCGCACCGACTTTAATGATGCAGCCGAAGGCCGCGCAAATCAAGGATCTCGGCAAGTATGTCTTTGCCGATGTTGGGCCGGCCCTCGAGATGTCTTTCGACAACACACCGAAAGCAGAGCCAGCACAACCAAGCGCCGCACCGAAGCCAACGCCCGCGCCGGTCGAGCATTTCCAAGGTGAGCACTTCCCGAGCTTCGCCTTCAACGGGAATTCCCAAAACGCGCGCGGCTTAGCTCTCACGGTCACCGGCGATGGCAGC
>CAIWSO010000430.1 GCA_903915315.1 uncultured Spartobacteria bacterium
CGGGTTGTTGGTCACGGACACAGCGAGGCTATTGAACAAGGACTCAAAGTAGGGGACTTCGGTGCCGCTGAACTTGAATTTCACAATCAGCTTCGCGCCCTTGGCCGGAGTGACAGGCGCGGCCAGTTGCAAGAGCGCGGTGCTGTCCATGCCTGGAATTCCGAGTTTCCACGCTTGGGCGGGATCGGCGGCCTGCGCTGCGGCGAGTTCGGGACTGAGACGGTCAAAGGTCGAGCGGGCCGCAGCGACTGGCAGCGGTCGGCGTTTTCCGCCCTCTTCGATCTCGAGTTCGATGTCGGGCAGGGCTTGGCGGATGGTGGCCAAATCGAAACCATAAACATGGTCGGAGTCGTCGGGCAGGCGGTTCCAAAGGAAACCAAACGGATTCACCGAATCGACGCGCACGGTATTGAGTGGGCTTTCGGGCAAATTAAAATCCAATGTGACGGTTTCGCCGGGAGCGACGGGGAAGTTCAAATGTGCAAGCGGGCCCTCCTTGAGAACGCGGTTGCTGTTTTCCGGGATGTCAAAATTCGAGGCCGCCGTGCCGCCCAACCCAGATACGGTAATAGGTTCGATTTTTCGCATGGCACAGGAGGCTCCGGTGACATCGAGGCCGGTCCAACTAAGGCCTTTGCTGTCGTCGGGAACTTTGATCGCCTCGGGGCTCTTGTCATCCCGGGCGGGCTGGAGGGCCGCGAAGGTTTTGTTGTATGCCTCCATAACCTGCTTCTGTCGCTCCGTCGGAACCTGCACAAACGGAGGAAAGGCGCGTCCGCGGTTGGCATCGTGGTTCTCGACCCCGACCTCATTGATGCTGTTGAAATAGGCCATCAGGCTGAAAAAGTCGTTTTGCGAGATCGGATCGAATTTGTGGTCGTGGCAGCGAGCGCACCCGATGGTCATTCCCATCACCGCCGTGCCGTAAGTGCTCACCCGGTCCACGGCGTATTCGATAAGCCACTCTTCGTTGATGGAACCCACCTCGTTCTGGATGCCGTGGTTTCGATTGAAGGAAGTAGCGACCTTCTGTTCGATCGTGGCATTCGGGAGGAGATCGCCGGCCAATTGCTCGGTGAGGAACTGGTCGTAGGGCATGTTTTTATTGAAGGCATTGATCACCCAATCGCGCCACGGCCAGCTCGTGCGAACGAAATCCAATTGAATCACGTTTGTGTCGCCGAAGCGAGCGAGGTCGAGCCAATCGATCGCCATGCGCTCGCCGTAGTGGGGCGAGGCCAAGGCGCGGTCCACCATGTTCTCGTAGGCTTTTTCCGAGGTGTCGGCCACGAAGGCGTCGATCTCCTCGGGAGTCGGCGGGAGGCCGAGGAGGTCCATGTGCACGCGACGCACGAGGGTTTCCTTGTCGGCTTCGGGCGAGGGTTTGATGCCCTTGGATTCGAGCTTTGCGAGGACAAAATGATCGATCGGGGTGCGCGGCCAGGCCTTGTCTTTGACCTCGGGAACGGGCGGCTTCACCGGCGCGACGAACGCCCAGTGCGGCTCGTATTCGGCTCCCTGACGGATCCAATCGGTGAGCGCAGCGATTTGCTCCTCGGTGAGCGCCGGTTTTTTTGCGTATGGCGGAGGCATGGCCTCGTGCGGGTCTTTTGTGATGACGCGCTGGAGCAGGAGGCTTTCCTCGGGTTTGCCGGGAACGACGCCGTAGCGGGGAGGTTCTCCCGCTTTAGCGAGATTGGCGCGGGAGTGCTCCTCGGTATCGAGACGGAAGGGACTGGTCTGGTTGTGCGAATCGGGGCCGTGGCAGGCGAAGCAGTTGTTCGACAAAATTGGCAGCACTTGGGTGCTGAAGGAGATTTTATCGCCTCCCGCTAGGGGCGCGGGGGTTGCGGGCTTCGCGGCCTCGGGCGGTTTGTTGTCACTCGCCGGAGCAGGAACAGCAGCCTGCTCGGGAGCTTTTTTGCAG
>CAIWSO010000431.1 GCA_903915315.1 uncultured Spartobacteria bacterium
ACTCAACACACTCCCGCATATGGCTATCACTGAAGTTATTCTCACAGAAAAAATCGCGTCGCTCGGCGCTGAGGCTGATATTGTTAAAGTGCGCCCAGGTTACGCGCGCAATTTTCTCATCCCACAGGGCAAAGCCCTCGAGGTGACAGCAAGCACTCTTCGCCGAATCAACCTGCTCAAAACCAAGCGCGCACAGCGCGAGGCGCAGGAACTCAACGATGCCGAGGAACTCGCGCGCCGCATCAACAAACTCAAGGTCTCTTTCGAGCTCGAAACAGGCGAAACGGGCAAGGCTTTCGGATCGGTGACCGCTAGCGACATCGCTGAAAAGCTCAAGTCTGAGTTGGGAGGAAAGACAGAAATCGACCGCCATCGCATCCAACTCGAGCGCCCGATCAAGGAGAGCGGAACCCACGAAATCGCAATCAAGCTTCATGCGGACGTGGTGGCCAAGTTCTCGCTTACGGTGAAGAAAAAAGGCGGCGACGAGGCTCAGGGTGAACAGGCTGACTCGGAAGGATCCGACGAACGCCCTGCTGGCGGTTACAGGGCCAAGGTGAAGGCCAAGCATACAAAGTAGTTCTACCTCAGGCGTCTTTCGCCCCAAAAAAATCCCTCTGCACGGGGGCGGATGAACGTCCGCCCCCGTTTTTTTATGCCTCCAACCACCCAAAAGCGCGGAGAAGCCCGCACTGAAAGAGCGGACCTACTCGCAAAGGCTCTGCTTCAGCCAGACCCACACCGGACGCTGCCGCAGTCACCTGAGGCGGAACTCGGGGTACTTTCAAGCTACCTTCTATCGCCACGTGAGGTGGGCGGAATTTGTGCAGAGAAACGTCTGTCCGCGAAACATTTTCATGTTCCCGCCCACGCTGCAGTATTCGCTGTGGTTGAAGAGATGTGGAACAACAACCAGCCCATCGAGTTCATCACTCTCACACAGACGCTCAGGGACCGACAGCAACTTGACCAAATCGGAGGTCCCGCTTTCATCACCAATCTCTTCACGTACCTGCCAACGGCGGCGAACGTGGGGTATTATCTCGATGCCGTCATCGAAAAACACACGCTCCGAGAAATCATCCGAGTTTGCACGGAGTTTGCCTCGCGAGGATATGACGAGCCTGGATCCGTCCAAATACTTTTGGACGAAGTTGAGACCCGCATTTTCGAAATTACCAAGGGACAGATCCAAGACAAAAATTTCGACATGCATTCGGTCGTCATGTCGGCAATCACTTCGATCCAAGATCTCATGGAACGACGTGGCGGAATTTCGGGTCTTTCCACAGGTCTCCTCGAGCTTGATAAAATGACCGATGGTCTGCACGGCTCTGAAATGATCGTCATTGCAGCACGCCCCTCGATGGGAAAGACGGCCCTAGCGATGAACATCGCCGAGCACATCGCGCTGGAATGCAAAAAGGCTGTAGCCGTATTCTCCCTAGAAATGAGCGCTCAGCAGCTCGTGCAGCGTCTCTTATGCTCGCGTGCCAAGGTCAACCTCTCGAAGCTGCGAGACGGATTCATGAACCACCGAGATTTTCCCGCACTTACCGCTGCAGGTTCAATTTTGTCGGAGAGCAAAATGTTCATCGA
>CAIWSO010000432.1 GCA_903915315.1 uncultured Spartobacteria bacterium
ACCGACACGACTGCGGCCCAAGCCGGCCTATTCTCGCTCTCCGCTTTACTGAGAAAGTCGCTCGATGTAGCCAAGGAGCCGATGATTCCCCTCCGACTCGAGCTAGAAATCATCCGCGCGTCCCTGGAGCTCGATAAAATGCGATTCGAGGAAGGATTGGAATGGAGCGTGAGTGCCGATGCTCGCGCGGAAGATTTTCCTGTACCGCCGATGTTGCTTCAACCGCTCATTGAAAATGCGGTCAAACACGGCGTGGTCGAGGGATTCGGCCGAGTGAATCTGGAGGCCCATATTGACGGCGAAGATCTGCTCGTGCTGGTGAGCAATACCGCTCCGCCCGACTCCAACCCCGAAAACTGGGGCGAAAGCGTCGGCTTGGCCAGTGTGCGCTCGCGTATCGCCGATGCTTGCCCTACAGGAAGCACAGTCCATTTTTCTAGAACGCCGGGCGGGTTGATTCAGGCTTTGGTTCGTATCAAGCGAGCCGGAAAGAACCCTTAAGAATAGCGGATAGAGTTATACTTCTATCCGATCAAGATACAGGTTGAATCGTATGCATAATACTTTATCGTGTGCATGATGAAAACCCGCGTGACCCTCACCCTGGATCCAGAAGTATCCCATCGTGGAAAATTGGCTGCTCGAGCCCGAGGAACGACTTTTTCAGGTTTGGTAGAGCAATTGCTCGGAGCTCATGCTCCACGCAAGAATAAGGCGAAGTTACCTTTCCATACTAAGTGGCAAGGCAAGCTTACATTGGCCAAGAAATCCGAGGCTCGCATGGATTACCTAAAAGAAAAATACCAACTCCCCAACGAGGATCAATGAGACTCCTCCTCGATACTGACATCCTCTTGGACTTCGTTCTAGAGAGGGCGCCCCATCATGAATCGAGCGGAAAGATATTAGAATGGGCGGAATCTCACCCGGGGTCCTGTGCAGTGGCTTGGCACTCGCTTGCGAATATCCATTACCTGACACGAGGAAACACTCGCGGTTTTTTTCGTGATTTATTGCAGTTTATCGAAGTGCCCCGAACGGGCGGGGATGACATGCTTCTCGCATTGGAATTAGGTTTTAGCGACTTGGAGGATGCTATGCAGTGCGCCTCTGCGATTCTCTTTGGAGCTCAGATGATCGTAACGCGAAACATCAGCGATTACAAAAAATCCCCTATCAAGGCGGTGACGCCATCATTTATCCTGACTCTCTTGTCCCGAGACGGGAAGAGTCTTTGATTCGGATCAAGCGTGTGGTAGGAACTAAATCATGAAGGTCTTGATTCTCGATGACGAACCTCCCGCAAGGCGTGGCTTGAAAGCCGCCCTCAACGACATCGGCGTCACTGATGTCCGCGATGTGGGCACAGTAGATCAGGCTCTGCAGGCAATCATTGACGAGCGTCCCGACGTGCTCCTCCTCGACGTGGAATTGCGCGGGGGCAAGAAGAGCTTTGATCTTCTCCATGCACTCCCAGTCGATGGGATTCCCGTCATCTTTATCACAGCTCACCCCGAGCATGCCGTTCGCGCTTTTGAGGTCGATGCCATCGATTATCTACTCAAGCCCGTCGACCCACAAAGGCTCAAACAAAGCCTCAAGAGGGTTTCCGGCGCAGGATCAAACGAGGAACGTCCATTCACACGTGACGATAAAGTTCTCTTCCGCGACGGGTCAAAAAACATCCTTCTCCGAGTCGGCGACATACAGGTGCTAGAAGCCTCCGAAGCCTACACTCGCCTCATCCTAGGAGACGGCCGCGGGATCACCATCAATGGGACTCTTAAGAGCGTCCGCGACCGCCTTGATCCCGATCTCTTTTTTTCCGCCAGCCGAAGCCAAGCGATCAACCTCGAGCATGTCGCCAATGTGGAAGACATCGAAGGGGGGTTCATGATTCTGACTATGGCCAACGGCGTGAAGGTCGAACTGTCTCGAAGGCATAGTGGCGAATTCCGCCGGTTGAAGTCCGTTTAAAAAAACGCTTTTTTTGCATTTTCAACGAGTGGTCGTTTTTGCGGGTTGAACGGATTTTTGTGAACTTTGAATGGCGCTAGAGGGAGGCGGAATATAGCGAAACGGGCCTCACTGATTTGCGTGTTTTTGAAAAATAGATCATACAGCGGTCGATGAAAACTTACCTGACACGCAACCCAAACTGGATCAACGAAACCGCCTACAGGGTCGTCAAAAATCGAGCAAACCATATAAAATCAAAACTCCTCGTCGCTACGTTCGCCACCCTATCCATGGTCGGATGCGCTACTGGGCCAAACGCACAGACAGATGCGGTGATAGGTGGCCTGCTTGGAGCAACCGCAGGAGGTATTATCGGTCACCAATCTGGTCGAGGCCTTGAAGGAGGAGCGATAGGAGCTGGTATCGGAGCCTTAGCCGGAAATGCATTTGGCAATGGAGTTGACCAAAGACAAAACAACCGTCATCAGGCTCAATACCATCAATCAGCTCCAGAACCTAGATACTATCAACAGGCTCCCGTATACAT
>CAIWSO010000433.1 GCA_903915315.1 uncultured Spartobacteria bacterium
CGGCCACCCAGTCTAGTGCTTCCTCCTTGGATTTCAGAGTCTCCTCGAGCTGAAGCGCCTGAACTGCATCAAGAATTTTTTTGAAAATCGGACCGGATTTGCGACCGGCTGACATCAAATCACGACCCGTGATGAGTGGTTGAGGAATCAGAGGTTCGGTTGAAAATTCCTCCCGCTTGCGAAAAAGAAATTCGTAATTGTCCAACATCCCGTGTGAGCCCAAACAATCCACGCGGTGCAATGCCAACTCATCATCGATCGTAGGTCGAGCCAAGAAGCGCTTGAGCGTCGAGACGCGCATGTTTTGGACGTCCTTGAAAGCCATGTGATTTTTTACAGCGACGATAGTCGCTTCCTTGTCGGCATTGGAGAATCTCAGGCGATCGAAGACCCGTTCGGTGATACGGGCGCTGATTCCTTCGTGTCCATTGAATCGCATCCGGCCAGTCTCATCGATATGGAATGCCGCCGGCTTGCCGGCATCATGTAGCAGAACAGAGAAGACGAGTGGGGCGGAGACTTCCTCTGGGAGCAATGAAAGCATGAGGCGGGTGTGGACGAAGACATCGCCCTCAGGATGAAATTCAGGGGGTTGTTCGCAGCCTTTCAGCGTGTCGATTTCCGGAAGCAATACCGCCAGCAGACCGCTTTGATCCAAGAGATCAAAGCCCCTCACCCGCGACGGATGAGTGAAGATTTTTACCAACTCGTCCCGAATGCGCTCGGCACTCACGACCGTGATTTCGGGGGCCTTGCGACACAGCGCCTCCCAAGTTGAGGCCTCGATCTCAAAACCCAAAACCGCCGCAAATCTCACGCACCGGATCAGACGGAGCTTATCTTCGCGGAATCTCGCATCCGCATCGCCAATGCAGCGCAGCACCTTGCTATTCAGATCCGCCTCGCCGCCGACATAGTCGAGGACGAGTTTTTCCACAGGATCGTAGAAAAGCCCGTTGACCGTGAAATCCCGCCTTTGGGCATCCCCTTCGGCTGTGGTGAATACAACCGAATCCGGATGCCGCCCATCGATGTAGGCCCCATCCGAACGAAATGTGGCGACTTGATATTCTCCGCCACCTTCAAGGACGACGATCACGCCAAATTGGGCGCCAACGGCAACCGTGCGGGGAAATAGTTTTTGAACCTCCTGCGGTCTGGCACTTGTGGCGATGTCGATGTCATGCGCGGACTTCCCGAGCAACATATCCCTAACGCAGCCACCGGCAAAAAAGGCCTCATGCCCCGCTTCCCGCAAACGCAGGACAATGCGCGTTGCCGTGGCCTCCATCGCGGTTATTTCAATGCCGCCCAAACGCGGTGCACATCATCGTGATCCTCGAGAGCCTGCAAAAATTCGCCAACCTCGGCACGGTGTTCGTCCGAAAGTGCGGGGCACTGCTTTGCAATGTAGCCAAGCTCGCTTGTCACAACAGTCCAGCCGTTGTCTGCGAGCCATTTTGAGACGGTCGATGTGGCTGTGCGCTCAGCAATGAAGCGGGCGCCGGCAACTCCCTCAGGAATGTCGTCATTCTCCGCATGCGTGAGCGCCGAAAAATCATTCGCACCGGCTTCGATGGCCGCCGTCTCGATATCGATTGCCGCATCGGGATGGTGCGCTTCGACAATACCCACGTTATCGAATAAAAATTTATTACTGCCCGCCGTGCCGAGTTGACCTTTTTTAAAGAGCAATCGCATCTCGGGGGCTGTGCGGTTGATGTTGTCGGTGAAAACTTCCACGATGACGGCTATTTTGTGGGGCGCATAGCCCTCGAAGACCATGTGCTCGAGCACAAGTTTGTCATCGCCCACTCCGGCTCCTTTCTTAATGGCGCGGTCGATCACATCGCGAGTCACAGAGGCTCGTCGTGCTTTTTCCAGAGCGGCAAAAAGGCGAGCATTACCAGCCGGATCAGCCCCGCCGGATTTCGCTGCGACCATGATTTCTCGGACGAGTTTGCCAACGACTTGGCCTTTCTTCAGGTTTGCGACCTCTCGTTTAGCGTGGAGCCATTGTCTTCCCATATGGCCACGAACCTACCCCCAACAGCGGATAGGCTGCAATCGGATTTGCGTCGGCTTTTTTTAAATACGATATCCCCCGTCCTGCTCGATCTGCTCGCGAAATGCCACGTCATCCAACTCCTGCCTTGCCGCAGTGAACACAAAAAGCCCAATAAAAAGCAGCATGGGGTTCCATCCGAGCCCCACGAGCACAAATCCCGCCGCGAAGACCTGACCCGTGCGAGCCGCAATTTTTGTCGCCTTCAGGTAGTTGAGCCTCATCGCCAGCAACGCCCGCAACACCCTGCCTCCGTCCATCGGAAATGCCGGGATCATATTAAACATCACCAGCGCCAGATTGATCGTCATGAGATTGGGAAGGATCTCGCTGGTTATGGGGTAGGCCCGTCCCAAGAGATTTGGGAACAGTAAAAGCACCACCCAAAGCGCTCCGGCGATCGCGACATTCACCGCCGGACCTGAAACCGCGATCACAAACTCCTGCCAGGGCCTTTCCGGAATCGCCTGCATTCGGGCCACGCCGCCAATGGGCAGCAACGTGATATCGGGAGTCCTAATTCCATAATGCCTTCCCGCCATCGCGTGCCCGAACTCATGCAAAAGCACGCAAAGGAAGAGCAGCAAGATGAAGGCCATCGATAAAATGCCTTGAAATGCCCCTCCATCCATCCAATCAGTCACCCCGAAATACGCCAGCAAGAGCAGGAATGTGATGTGAATTTTGACGTCAATTCCCGCAATGCGGGCAATTCGATAGGACCATTTCATAAAAATTGATTTTCCGGCGGAATAGTTTCGGGCTTAATAGATCACCCGGCAACCAGTCCGGCCACTTAGCGAATCTACTACATTCATCAACAAACCAAGAAAATGTCACAAAACACACCAAAAGTCCTCGTCGCCGATCCCGTTTCTCAACGCGGTGTCGAAGAACTCGCCGCGAACGGTTCGCTCGAAGTTGTTGTTAAAACCGGCCTCCCCGAGGCGGAGATCATCAAGATCATCCCCGAATTTTCAGCCCTCGTCGTTCGCAGCCAAACCAAGGTCACCGCAGCCGTTCTCGAAGCTGCCACGAAGCTCAAGGTCGTCGGCCGCGCCGGAGTCGGTGTGGACAACGTCGATGTGGACGCCGCCACCCGCCATGGCGTGATCGTCATGAACACCCCCGGCGGCAACACGATCTCGACCGCCGAGCATGCCTTCTCGCTCCTCGTGAGTATCGCCCGCAACATCCCGCAGGCCGACGCCAGCATCAAAGCCGGCAAGTGGGATCGTAAAAAATATGAAGGTGTTGAGCTTTACAATAAGACGCTCGGCATTCTCGGCATGGGACGCATCGGCACCGAACTCGCCCGCCGCGCCATGGCCTTTGGCATGCGTGTATTGGCCTACGATCCCTACCTCTCCGTGAGCCGCGCTCGTAGCATGCAAGTGGAACTCGTCGAAGACATCGACTCGCTCCTTCCTCAAGCCGATTTCATAAGCATGCACATGCCACTCACCGATGAGACCCGCCACATGCTCGACGCCCGCCGACTGGCTATTTGCAAAAAAGGCGTTCGCATTGTGAATTGCGCCCGTGGGGGACTCGTCGATGAAGCCGCACTCGGTGAAGCTTTGAAGTCCGGCCAAGTCGGTGCCGCCGCACTCGACGTGTTTGAAATCGAGCCGCCGCCAGCGGACTTCGCGCTGCGCGATCTTCCTAACATTGTTTTCACCCCGCACCTCGGAGCCAGCACGGCCGAAGCCCAAGAAAATGTCGGCATCGAAATCGCCCAAGCGATCCGCGCCGCCCTCCTCGACGGCGAAATCCGCAATGCGGTCAACATGCCGAGCATCGACGCGAAAACCGCTGAGATCGTGAAACCCTACATCACCCTCGGTGATAAAATGGGACGCTTCGTGGCGCAACTCGCTCCAAAACGCAATGACCGCGTCGTCATCACCTACGGCGGCAAAGCAGTAGAAATGCCGACCGATGCCATCAGCCGCGCGATCCTCACCGGTTTCCTCAAACACGCCGGCGGCGAAGAAGTGAATAGCGTCAACGTCCGCAGCATGGCAGCCACGATCGGCCTTGATGTCGAAGAGATTCGCTCCAGCGAACAAACCGACTTCAACGAATGGCTCCACGTCGCCGTTCATAGCGGAGAAGCCAAAGTCTCTGTCGGCGGCACCTTTTTCGGAGCCAAAAATGATCCCCGCATCGTGCGAGTGAATGGCCAATCGGTGGAAGTGACTCCCTCCGGCGTCGTCCTCATCCTCGAGAACCGCGACCGTCCCGGCATCGTCGGCCACATCGGCACGCTGCTCGGTAAAGAAAACATCAACATTGCCAGCATGAGCCTCTCCCGCACCGAACAGGGCGGACGCGCCCTCACGTTGCTCAATCTTGATAGCCTTCCCGATGCCGACGTCCTTTTGAGAATCTCTGCCGACGCTGATATCCACTCCGCCCAAGTCATCTCTCTCTAAGGGAGCGACGACAGGCCGGACTCCATGGAACAAACCGAGGCCATTCTCATCCGGAAACGGAAATGGAGTGATACCAGCCTCATCACGACTTGGTTTACCGCTAGTCACGGCAAGGTGACAACGGTAGCCAAGGCCGCACGGCGAGCGGGCAGTCCGTTTGCCGGCGGGTTGGATTTATTCCATCGCGTCGAGATCGCCTATGTGTGCAGCCGCAAGAGCGCGGTGCACACCCTCCGCGAAGTCCGACTCATCGAATCCTTCGACTCCGTTGGGACGACGAATCTTTTCCTCTGCGGCTACTTTGCCGAGCTTGTCGATCTCGTCACCCAACCCGGCTGCCCCGCCCCGGAGATCTTCGACTTGCTCAACCGCGCTTGCCGACACCTCAGTAACAATCCGGCCAGCAACCGCTCGCTGGAGTTTTTTGAAAACGAACTCTGCCGCCTCATGGGCATCGAAGACTCCGCGACCTGCACGCTCGTTGCCATCGAAACTTATTGCGGACGCATCCCCACCTCGCGTAAAGCAGCAGTAGATTTGCTAAACCCACGAACCGCACCATGAAAAAAATCTCTCTTCGCCTACTGCAAGCCTCCCTAGCCCTTCTTTTTATGGTGCTCACCGGCTGCACGACGACTTCCATCAAAGGCTACAAAACCAAACCCTACACCATTCGCGGCATCCACTACCAACCGATGCAAGTGCGCGACGCCGTCGGATATGGCGATACCGGGATCTGTTCCCACTACGACGAAAGCGGGCTTCTTTTTCCCGGCAGAACTTCGACAGGCGAGAAGATCTGGCCTTGGACCCGCGCGGCCGCCCACAAGACACTCCCCCTCCCCTGCAAAATCCGTGTCACCAATCTCAAAAACGGACGCTCGACCACAGTTCGCCTGAACGACCGAGGCCCATTCATTGCGGGCCGCATGCTGGATGTCACGACCCCCGTCGCCCGCGAACTCGGCTTCGTCAAACAAGGCCTCACAACGGTGAAAATCCAAGTTCTCAGCGTTGGTGACGGCTCCTATCGCATCCGCTGATGCAGCGCCTTTGAGAAAATCCATCCCTCGAGTTTCTCGGCTCCTTGAGCCCAGGCTCGCCCCCGATGGGTTGACACACGCCTTTCAAAGAATGCCGCTCAGTGGCTGCGGAGTTTTACACCGCGCCGCCACCACCGAGTAAAGAAAGGATTATCGGGATGGATTGTAATCACGATATCTGCAGTTCTGCCCCTACCACCTATTCCGATAATTTGGTTAATTCTGTAAATGGATTCCACACTTTCTCGAATCCGAGTTGCTTAAAATCTTTCACATTCGAAGTCGCGAAATGCGTCACTCCGGCATACAGCAAAGTCTGGCCGAGCCTTAGATCAATGATCCGCCGAAAGGCAAATCCCTCCTCGCCAGTTGACTTCCATACATTTTCCATGACAGGAGCCGCCTCCACGATTTTCCACAAGCGATTTTGACGATAGGATTGACAGGCCGCTGTGGCTTGCGATGCGGATAGGGGGCGTGGAAAAATCCGCTCATTGCGTAGCTTCAGATATAATTCGACCAAAACAAGCTCACAAACAACCACATCCCGCCTTTTCGACAAAGAGCTCATAAACTCAAGTGCCGGCTTGTGAAATTCCGATGCCGAATTCATCGCATAAACAGCCAAATTGGTGTCAAAACTAATCAATTCATCTCCTCCCCGTGACAAAGCGCGTCCCACTCCTCCTCCGGCACCAAAGGCACCCCCATATCTATCGGCGCAGGTGGTTGCCAATCCTCTGGCGCCTGACGGCCTGGCGGAAATTGCCGCACCAAGCCCTCCAAACCGATTCTAACTACTTGTGCAAAACTCATTTCACACTCACTCGCTATACGCTTGGCCTCCTTGAATAAATGGTCAGGAATTTGAATCTGTGTTTTTACCATGATGGCAATTTACCAGCTATTGTTGGATTATCAAGTCCAAATCTTGCCCATAAAAATTCCGCGCTCATGCTGAGGCCCTTCCTCTTCCTGCCACCCCAGCGAAGCCAACAGGACATTGGCGCTCCTACCGAGCTTGGCTATCGATCCTTGAATTAACAAAATGTCAATAATTAATGCCCGACCCCTTGCGCACAGAAACCGATGGAAGGCAAAGGCTCCCAAACCTGCCTTATCTTAACGCCATTCAGGCCCGACCCTTTCTGCCTTTCTCAATTTTCCGGGGTCAGATGACATGAAAGCCTTTTGCAGCCTCGCTCTGCGGTCGTTTTGAGCTTCCGAAGTGCATA
>CAIWSO010000434.1 GCA_903915315.1 uncultured Spartobacteria bacterium
ATGAGGATATCATCGCCGAGCTGGATATGCTGACAGATTCCTTGCATACCAACGATCGCCGGAATTTCGAGGGAACGCGCCATGATGGCCGTGTGGGAGGTCTTGCTTCCAATCTCGGTCACAAACCCACACACGAGATCGCGATTCAACTGCGCGGTATCGGATGGAGTCAGGTTATGAGCAACGACAATGTGCTGATGGTCGTGGGCGGCAGGATTATGCGGAGCTTTGCCCAGGAGATTGCGAATCACCCGACGCGTCACATCCTGAATATCCACGACACGTTCGCGCAGATAAGGATCATCGATAGCCTCGAGCGTGGCACAATATTTCTGAGCGACTTGCTGGAAAACATAGTCCACGTTCAATCTCTCACGCTCCAACATGCGAAGCACTTCATCGATGAGTGTGCGATCTTCCACAACAAGAAGATGAGCATCAAAAATACTGGCATCTTCAGAACCGATTGCGGCGACAATGCGTTGCTGGATTTCCAGTAACTCAACGCGGGTGGCTATGAGCGCAGCCTCAAAACGAATGATTTCGCGCTCCACATCGGCGTCATCAACAGGATGCGGAAGAATTTCCTCATCGACCTCGTGACGCAAAAAAGCGGGGAAGTGCGCAATACCCTGTGCAACAGGAATGCCGCTAAAACGCCTCTCCTCTTTTTGTGTCTGTATCTCCATTTATGCATGGAGATGTAACACAATTTAAAACTTGATCAATGAGAAGAACTACTCCTCGCCAAATCGAGTCTCCACAAGGCTCTTAATTTCCGCGACCGCCTTATCCGCATCCACACCTTCAGCGTGAATGGTGAGCTTCGAGCCTTTGCCAGCAGCCAGCATCATTAGTCCCATTATACTCTTGCCGTTGACCCTTTCGCCGTCTTTTTCGACCCAGACTTCGGCCCGGTATCGACTAGAGATTTTGACAAACATGGCGGCTGGTCGCGCATGGAGACCATTACGGTTGTCGATAGTGACCACGCCGCTGCAACGCTGGACGTCATCTGAAAGTTTTTTTTTGGTTAGAATTCCCATCATCTGCTCCGGCGTTCACTGATCATATGTAAGAGTCTCTGATTAAATTCCTGTGCGCTATTTTCGCCCATGTCTTTGAGTTTCTGATCCAGCGCCGCGACTTCCACTAGTCGAGCAATGTCACGTCCGGTCCGCACCGGCAGCGTGACGTGCGGGATTTTGATACCCAAAATTTCGTAGGTTTCGCGATCGATTCCGATTCTATCCACATTTTCGACCTCCTGCCAATCTTTGAGTGTGACAACAAAATCGAGGCGCTTTTGCGGATTCACAGCACCGACGCCAAAGATCGATGCGATGTTGATGATTCCAATGCCACGAACCTCCATGTGGTAGCGCGACATACTATCTGCGGTCCCAATCAACTCGCTCCCCTCGGCTGATCGGAAACGTGTGATGTCGTCACTCACGAGACTGTATCCCCGCTCGATGAGGCCGAGCACACACTCGCTTTTTCCGATGCCACTCGCACCACGTATCAGTGTGCCAATCCCGAGAATGCTCACCATGCTACCGTGCTCGGTGGTCGAGGGAGCGAAATCCATCTCGAGCAAAATCGTTGCCGCATTGATGAATTTCATCGTGATCATATTAGTCCGCAACACCGGAGTCTCAAACTCGGCGGCAGCGTCGAGGAGGACCTGCGGCACGGGAGCATTACGAGCCACGACGATGCAAGGCATTTTGCGGGCAAATAAAGCACGGGAGCGTTCCTTGAGCACAGACGCACTCAGACTCTTGAGATAACTCAACTCTGCAGAACCTAGAACTTGAATGCGCTTTTCTGCGAAATAATTGAAAAAGCCCGATAAAGCGAGGCCGGGGCGATTGATGGTGGGTTCCCGTATCAG
>CAIWSO010000435.1 GCA_903915315.1 uncultured Spartobacteria bacterium
GCGGACATTGGTTTTTTCCGAAGCCTGCATTTCAGTGGTTTTGTCCGTGAGTTCCGTTCGCATTTTTTCAATTTCCTCGCGGATACGGGTGAGTTCTTTTTTTTCGGTTGCGATACGAAGCTCAACAGCGGCAAAGTCATTTTTTTTCTTTTGGTAGGATTCACGCTCGTTTTTGAGTTCGTTAACCAGGTTATCAATCTCGGCGGTATAGAAATCCCAATCCTTCGATTGCGAGGTGATCTTGGTTTTGATGGAGGAAGGAGTGCTGCCCGTGGAGGGGTTCACCGATTCCGTGATACTCGGGAGGCGCCACATTAAGACGCCTGCGGAGGTGGCGATACCGAGGATGATGGCGGCGAGAATGGGCATCCAGTTGGAGGATGGTTTTTCTTCAGCATCAGCGAAGGGATTGAGTGTAGGTGTGGTATTCATTTAGGTGGTTGCGGATTGAAGGAATCGGGCGGCTGTGACAAAATCTTCCAGTTGTTTTTCCTCATGGCGAGCGAACTCCAGATCTTGGGCAGTCGACCACTTTTCCTTGAGTTTCTCGACGAGTTTCTGGTCACGGTCGGCAGCAATAAGAATCTCGCGCTGGGCAGAGACTTTTTTCTCAGCTTGGAGGAGACGAGCTTCAAGAGTTCGGAGGAGGTCCCGCTGCGCGTTGATGGCATTCCAGCCTTGCTCGCGTACATAGGCGGCAAATCGCTCGCCAGTGATCATGCGGGTGAGTTCCTCAAGACGAGCGATGGCCTCGGCGCAGCGGGCGGCAGCGATATCGCGCTCGCGAATAGCTTTGGCGAGAGCGTCCTCGGCTTGCTCTCGAGCTTTCACGCGGAGATCCAAAACTGCTTGAAGGCTGAATCGTTTTTGTTTCATCCAACGATTTGAGTGAGTTCAGCGAAGCTTCTTTCTCTGCTCCATTTATCCTCAATCGGTTGGCGGAGGAGTTGGCGGAGGAGGGGTTGCTTTTCGATGGCGAGATCCACATTGGGGCTACTGCCTTTTGTGTAAGCTCCGATGGTGATAACGTCTTCGTTTTTGCGGTAAACGGAAAGCAGGTCGCGGGCTTTGCTGATCGTGGAAATTTCTTTTTCCTGGCATACCTCCAAAGTCACACGACTCACGCTCTCGAGGACATCGACGGCGGGAAAGTGGTTGGCAGTTGCGAGGGCTCGGCTCAAGACCACGTGGCCATCCAAAATGCCTCGTACAGCATCGGCTATCGGCTCGTTCATGTCATCGCCATCCACAAGAACAGTGTATAGAGCAGTAATGGATCCCGTTTCGCCCATGCCGGTGCGCTCTAGGAGGCGGGGAAGGACGGAAAAAACAGAGGGCGTGTAGCCACGACTGGTGGGCGGTTCACCGACAGCGAGTCCGATCTCGCGCTGGGCCATGGCGTAGCGCGTGACGGAATCCATCATGAAAAGCACTTTCCGGCCCTCGTCGCGAAAGTGTTCTGCGATGGCGGTGGCGATGAGCGCGGCACGGCGGCGGACGAGGGCGGGTTGATCTGATGTGGAAACAACAATGATCGATCGCGCCATTCCCTCGGGTCCGAGATCTTTTTCGATGAATTCGCGAAGTTCGCGGCCGCGTTCTCCGACGAGCGCGATGACGTTGATTTCGGATTCGGCGCCACGGGCGATCATGCCAAGAAGGGTTGATTTTCCAACGCCACTACCGGCAAAAATGCCCAATCGCTGACCGCATCCGACAGGAGTGAAAAGGTCCAAGGCTTTCACGCCTGTTTGGAAGGGCTTGGCGATTCGTTGGCGGGTGAGGGGATTCGGTGGGGCGCAGTGCAGCGGGCGTGGCGTTCCTGCAGGCAGTGGACCTTTTCCATCAATCGGGCGACCGATGCCATCGATGATCCTGCCGATGAGGGCTTCGCTAACGTTGATGCCAGCAGCGCGACCTGTCGCTGCGACTTGGCAGCCGGCATGGATATCCTGCATTTCCCCTAGGGGCATGAGCAAAACACGGTGGTCGCGAAATCCCACGACCTCGGCTTGAAGTCCCGATAAACGCGGGGAACTGATCTCGCAGATATCGCCGAGGGAAACATTGGGGCCGATGGATTCAATGACGAGGCCCGTTACTTGTACGACTTCGCCCATGCGAACAACCGGGACGGTGGCCTCGATACGGCTCCGCAGGTTTTGCATGAGAGATGGAAGAACAGGAGACTCCATATAATTACTTCAGAGAGCGACCGACATTTTGGAGTTTGGTGAAAATGCGGGCATCGATCATGCCGAAGCGACTTTTTGCGCGGCAGTCACCGGGAATGAGTTCTGGATCCCCTGAAAGCCTAATGCCAGGGTATTTTTGATCGAACTCCTTATCGACTCCAGAGATCAAGGCGAGATCGGTCGGGCTTAGCATCACTTCCACATCGAC
>CAIWSO010000436.1 GCA_903915315.1 uncultured Spartobacteria bacterium
ATTTACATGAACCCCCTGTTTTCAAAACGGGAGATCGACCGCGAGCGGGGCGTCATCGCCGAGGAAATTCTCATGTATCAGGATGAGCCCTCCTCCTACGTCCACGAACTCATGGAGCAGACCCACTGGGAAGGCCATCCCCTCGGACGCTCGATTGCCGGCACTCTAGCGAGCATCGAATCCATGACCGCCGAGGATTTTCGCAGCTACCGCAAATCCCACTACAACGCTCCCAGCACCGTCGTCACCGCAGCAGGAAATATCCGCCACGAGGACGTTGTGGAAAAAGTCACCTTCGCTCTCAAGGGCCTCCCTCACGGAAAAGCTCCCAGTGCGAAACCTTGTCCGCCACCACGCAAATCTCCGAAAGTCGTCACAGCCGCCCGCGATATCCAGCAAACCCAGCTTTCCCTCGCGCTTCCGGCTATCAGCCATCGCGACGAACGCCGCTACGCCGCGCATCTCCTCCACGTCATTCTCGGAGCGAACGCCAGCTCGCGCCTTTTTCAGGAAATCCGCGAAAAGCGCGGACTCTGCTACTCGGTGAGCACACACCAAACGACGCTCAATGATGGCGGTTACTTGGGGATTTCGGCCGGACTGGACCGCCGCAACCTTGAAAAATCCCTCATCCTCATCCTCGCCCAATTTGAAAACCTGAGGAACAAAATCATCGGCATTGCTGAATTGCGACGCGCGAAGGAATACACGATCGGCTCCAGCCGTATGGCCCTCGAACGCACCTCGAGCCAAAATATGCGCCTTGGAAACTCCGTCCTCGCCCACGGGAAAATTGTCGACCCCGAATCCGTGAATGAAAAAATCCGCAACGTCACCCCTGACGAGATCCTATCTCTCGCAAAAGAAATTCTCGATCCCAATCGAATCACCCTCGCTGTCGTCGGCCCGAATCCCGATGAACGCATGTTGAAAAAACTTCTCGGCGCCTGAAATGAAAGCCGTGATTTTTGATTGGGACGGCGTCGTGATCGACTCCTCCGCTCAGCACGAACGCTCTTGGGAAATCCTTGCGAAGGAAATCTCGAAGCCCCTTCCCGATGGCCACTTTTTGCTAGGATTCGGAAAAAAGAACGCCCTCATCATCCCCGAAATCCTCGGCTGGGAGACCGATCCCGCTGCCATTACCGCGCTCTCGAATCGCAAGGAAGAGATCTACCGCGAACTCGTTCAAGCCAGTGGTGTCCACGTCCTCCCAGGAGCACGTGAACTCCTCACCGCCCTTCGCGCAGCAGGGATTCCCCGCTCGATTGGATCCTCGACCCCGCGGTCCAACCTTGACGCCATCCTTCCGGTAACTGGCCTTGCCGATCTTTTTGACGCCATTGCCTGCGGCGATGATGTCACCCACGGCAAGCCCGCTCCCGACATCTTTCTCCTAGCCGCACAGAAGCTTCACATGCCGCCCGCCGATTGCCTCGTGATCGAGGATGCCCACGTCGGACTCGAAGCCGCCCGCCGCGCCGGCATGGCCACCCTCGCCGTCGCCACCACAAATCCCCTCGCCGATCTCCAATATGCAGATGCGGCCGTGGAATCTCTGGCATCCGTCACACTCGATTTTCTCCTCAACATCAAAAACTCCCAAGCCTGAGCAAATACCCAGCCGAGGCATAATTGCCCCCGGTGCTACCCCATTGAATGCCGTTGACGAAAATTTAGTTGAGAATGGCCCCATTATTTTTGCCATTTCCCTTCAATGCGTTCGAGGATAAGAATCGACTCATGTCAGATACTCAGCACCTTGCCGATCGCGCGGCTCGCGCCCAAAAGATCATAGCCTCTCCCGACGACTACAAGGTTTGCGAAGGATGCGAATCTATCGTGGCTGAACGCGCAACCACTTGCCCGAATTGCCATGGCTATCGTTTTGATGTCTCGCCAGAACGTGTTGTGGAACAGGCCACCCATCTCGCCACCCGCCCCCAGCAAAGCGTCACAGCCTCGGATTTGACGTAGCCACCAGTTCCGCTATTTCCGCGTGGAAGCCGGCTTTTCCTGAGCTTGTGCGGCCAGCAGGTCTTTTAATCGCTTCCATCCCCCCGTATTCGCCTTCACCGCTTCGTTCCACCGCCCCTCGCGGGCTAGGCGCCGGGCTTTTGCAAATTCCTCTGCTGCGGGTCCGCACTCCCCGGCGGAGAGGCGATAGGACAACGCCTTTTTTTCGGCAATGGCGGAAACGAGTTGTCCATGCTTGCTTTTGTCATCGGAAAGCATCCAGGCAAACAACTCCAGCCTCGTCACAACCTCGACATCCAGTTGCGCGTCGGTTTGCTCATTGAGAATAACCAGCGCGCGTTGCAATGGCTCAATCGCCCGTTCCTGATCCGCACGATCGGCCCCGCGTTCAAAAGTGAGAATGGCGTCGCTGGTATGCCAGGCGTTGGATATCGCCGCGATCGGAGGCAGGCGGTATTGACCTTCAGCGATTCGGTAGAGTGTAAAAAAAAGATCCCGCCTGTTTTTCTGCTGCGCGAGTCTCCACACTTCCACTTCCAATTCCCCGATTCGAGCAGGGTCAAACGCATTCAGAGAACTCCGGTGCGGCCAAAAGAAATAACCCGCAACAGCCACCATGACCACCAGCAAGAGTCTCAGAAATAGGGACGCCACGATTCGGATACTGGTTTAATTGTGTTGCGAGGGCGAATCCAATTTGGGGGCCGTCAGCGTGAAATCCAGTGGATACCGCTACCTTCAAAAAGGGCAGCAAGAAGGTGCACTTTTCCATCCTTCATGACGGCACGCGCTCCAAGGGGAAGGCTGCAGCCGCCACCTAGGCTACGCAAGAGTTCCCGCTCTGCATTCACGCAGAGGGCGGTTTCAACATGGTGGATGGCCTTCAAAAGTGACTTGGTCTCCGCATCGCCTTCGCGGCACTCGACGCCGATCGCGCCTTGACCCGGAGCCGGTAGCATTTCCTCAATCACACTCACATGCAGAGAGGGAGAAACGAGCCCGTCGCCCAAGCGGTCGATGGCAGCGCGGGCCAGAATGAGGGCATCCGTAGCGTCGCTTTCGATCAGCTTGCGCAACCGGGTAGCCATGTTGCCTCGGATCTCGACCACTTGCAGATCGGGGCGCAAAAGCAGGAGTTGGTTTTTTCGACGAAGACTGGATGTGGCGACCGTAGCTCCTTGCGGCAAGCCCCTCCAACCGCCGGGGTGCTTCGACGCAAGGCTGTCAGACATATCGGCCCGCTCGAGGATCGCTCCCACAGTGAGTCCATCGGGCTGCTCGGTGGGAAGATCCTTGAGGCTGTGAACGGCCACATCCACCTCGCCGCGCAGCAGGGCCTCCTCGAGCTCCTTCGTGAAGAGGCCCTTTTCGAGCGAACCGGGCGAGGACAAGCTCACATCAAGGCGCTGGTCGCCTGTCGTTTTGATGATTCGCTCTTCAGTAATAAGATCAGGATGGGCCGCGCGAAGGCGGGACGCGACCTCGCGGGTTTGAACAAGCGCCAGATCACTTCCGCGTGTTCCAAGAATCATTTTTTTCATCGTATAGCTCCCGGGTGATTCCGCATCCAAAGAAGGAAATCCCTGACGTGGCGATCGATCATTTTTTCGCATCGAGTGATTTCACCTTGTCGAACTTCGATGGATTGCCGCGCAATTTGCTCCAAGGAATCAATATCGTAGAGGTAAACATTTTCCAGATCGTTTACGGACGGGTGCACATCCCTTGGCACGGCCAGATCGATAATAAACAAAGGGCGCTCATGGTGGCTTTGCATAATGGCCTCCAGCTTTTCTCGAGTCACAATCGGGTGAGGCGCCGCCGTCGAGCATATGAGAATATCAACTTCATCAAATGCGGTGTGCCAGTGGTCAAAATGCACCGCGAGGCCACCGATCTCGTCGGCGAGCGCAGCGGCGCGGTCAAACGTGCGGTTGGCGACGATCACGGTTCTCACTCCGCGCGAAACAAGGCTCCGCGCGACCCGCTCACTCGTATCACCCGCCCCCAAGAGCATCACTTTTTTTCCGCTCAGATCGCCGAATATTTTTCCCGCAAGGTCCACCGCCACGGAGCCAACCGAAGTCGACCCCCGCGTGATCTGGGTTTCGCTCCGCACCTGCTTGGCAACACGAAAGGCATTCTGAAAAAGTTTGTTCAAGTGAACATTGGTCGCACCAAAATCAAAGGCCGTGGAATACGCCTGCTTGATTTGACCGAGAATTTCGGTCTCTCCGATGACCATGGAATCCAACCCGCTGGCAACGCGAAAAAGGTGCCGGATACTCAAATGCGAATCATGAGTGTAGAAGGGCGCGTCGGCGACACCTGCCCGCTTCTCGATAAATCTCCGCATGCCATCCATCACCCTCATCGGACATACGCTTGCTGCATAAAATTCCACACGGTTGCAGGTCGAGACAATCACCGCACCGAAGAGGCCGTCAATCGCGCGCAACTGCGAGAGGGATTCCTGCAGGTCATTGCCGCCAATGGCAAATTTCTCCCGCACCTCGATGGGCGCACTGTGATGGTTGATGCCAGCGCAGAGAATCGTCATTTCGGATTCGAGAGGTGTTGAATCACCGGCAACGTGACCAAAATGAAAATAAAAACACCGACCGACAGGATCGCCGTGCGCTTGGGCGCCATCGTATGGATTCCACGCAAGAGAACCATCAAGGCATAGGCCGCCCAAATCCCCGCCGCCGTCCAGAATTTAAGCGTATTCACCTGCATGCCGCTGGCAAATCCGGCGGCAAAGCTCACCGTCAGAAGGATCAGGCCGAGCCAGATCAGTCGCGTGTTGGCGATGCCGAGATCGGTGATCGGAGGAAGGTTATAGAGCAGCGTGCCGCCCTTGCGTTTTTTGAGCTGCCTATTCTGCAGCAGATACATGAGCCCCGCGACACCAGCGAGAGCGAACGCCCCATACGAGATGATCGAGAGGGCCGCATGAAGCTCGATCCAGTGGTCCCGAAAAAGACGCATGTGTGCGTCGCGGTTGATCGGAGTGATTTGCGCAAAAAGCAAAATTCCCAACACCAGCGGGGACGTGAATGCACCGAGCAAGGAAAGCCTGTAGGCCGATCCGACCACAAAGTAGATCAGGATTGTCGACCAACTCATAAAAACGAGCACATCGAACAACGAATTGATCGGGCAGGAACGCTGCACCTCACCGCGCATCCACAAATCCATCGAGAGAAGACTGAAGGCCACAATCATCATCACGAGATTGAAACGCCCAGGCTGTACCCGTCCCGAGCCCAGCTTAAAAAGCGTGTGGCCGAAACTGCTCAAAAGGCAAAACGTCGCTGCGGCTAGTAGGTAGGCTTCCATCGAATTTGATCACATTATGCAGATTGCACCGATGGGATTCAATGCCCGCCTCCTGCCCCCTGCAATACGCGGGGAGCTGGGAAGCGCGAGCATTCGTGGAGACCTACTCTGGCTTGATCTCGTCTTTAATGACGTGAACCTTTGTGCGAAGGATATCGACATCTTTGAAGGGAAGAATCGCGTCAATCTTGGCCTTGCGGATACCCGTTTCACTAGGAAGTTCCACCGTCGCGCCAACGGCTGCTCCGAGGAGCCCTTGAGCAATGCCGGCCTTGTAGGAAACGATGCCAAGATCCGGGGCGCTATCCCACGCTCCGAGAATGGTGAAGGTTTCCTTCTCTCCACCCTCGTAGGTGACGGTCACAATGTTACCGATGGAAACTTGAGCCGTATTGGGATTTTCAAAATCGGTGCCTCTGGCCATGACGAGTTCTTTTTCCATCTCAGCGCGGCGGCGTTGGAGCACACGCTGGTGTTCCTTGGCGGCTTTGAAGCCGGCGTTTTCGCGAAGATCGCCTTGTTCCTTCGCGATATTGATGTCGCGCAGGTTTTGCGGAATTTCCTTGGTTGTGAGGTAGTCCAACTCGGCCTTGCGTTTTTCCAAGCTCGGCCAGGAAACCGTGAGGCTCTCCGCGCGATCGTCGGGATTGTCACCCGTGATCATATTTTGAGTCTCGGGATAAAGTTTCACGATGCGGGCCATCAACGACCTCTTCGAGAGATCATCAAAGACGGGAGTGAGCATGAGCTTGCGCATGGAGTCGCGAACCACATCGCGGCTGGCTCCGGCAAGAAGTTCACCGAGGAGCTCGCGGTCATCGATGAGAAGATCGCGCAGACGTGTGCTCCGTTTTTCAGCCAACATGTCAGCCTCGAGCGCACTGAATACGGTGCTCAGAAGCTCCGCATTGAAAAGGGAAGGGAAGTCCCCGCCACGCTCACGGCAAAGCCAGATGAGAAGTTCCGCTGAGATCGAGCGCTCGCTGATCCAGCGTTCGATCGACGAGAGAAAGAGGGCCTTGCGGTCGTGTTTCTCAAAAAGCTTATGGATATCCACGATCAGGCGACCTGCGGCTTCCCGCAAAAGGCGAAGGGCTTTGTCCGACCACGCGTCTCCAAAGGCCGCGTCGAAGGACTCGAGAACACGCTTCTGCTTGGCTCCGGGAATGGCTGCGAACAACTCGGGAAGACGTGAAACCTCTGCAGTCAAAATCGACGCCACTGTTGGTGCTTCCTCTCCCGATTTGAGATCAGGGAACTTTTTGAGAAGTTCATCGCGGGTGAGAAGCATGTCGATCGTCGCGGCAGGCTGTAGCTTACGGAGACGTGAAGCGGACTCCTCGATCGTGGCGAGAAGGGCTTGGAGCTTGTCCGCGTGCGGCGCGAGGTCGTCGAGAGATTTGGAGATTTGATCGAGAGCCGTGAGCTGATCTTTAGCGTGACGCGCATCACCGAAGGCGTCCAGAAGACCGAGCCCACTATTCACTGGAACTTCCAACAGAACGAAGGGGTCGGTTTTTTTAGTCGGGATCTTGAAGTGACCGTCGTCCTTCATTTCGCGCTTGGCTTTCTCCCACCATTTTTTGAATCCACCCACGGTGTAAACCTCGGGAGTGAGGAGCGCCGTTATTTGATCTGCAGTTGCACTGCCGCCGAGATCACTCAGGATCTGTCGGGCCAGATCAGCAGCACTGGCTTCAGCAAGCGCCTTGACTCCGGCGGGATTTGTTTCCTTGAGAGCAATAATGTGCGTGGCGGAAATGGGCGTCAGTGTCTCGACAGCGTAAGCGATCTGCATAGGGTGCTTTTGCCGAGTTTTGAAATCAATCAAGATCTGGTCGCTGCCCAAGCTCCACTCCGCGACACGTCCGAATCCCCAGCTTTTGTGAGTGCAGAAGGATTCCGGCGCGAGGCGGCCGAGCTTTTCAGCGGTTTTCTTATCGAGTGTGCCGCTCTCAACGGCCTGGGCTAGTTCGTCTGTCATCCCTCCTTTGTCACAGAAAATGCCTACTCCATGCAAGGGGAAGAAATTACGACCAGCGTGCAAACATGGGTCGGGATGCACTTTTCTCTTTGCCAGAAGGTGCCAGACATTCAATGTCTCTCGTCATGAATACTGCTGTGGAACAAGTGCTGGTCGTGCGAAGGGATTTTTTTGACAAGTTGGGAAGCTTCCAAGGCCTGTGCCCGAGAGTCGAAGATTACCTTCCCGCTTTTCTTCTCAAGGAGAACAATTTTTTTGTTCCACGTCCGTCTGCGGAAGAGGATCCCACACTCAAGCAGATCATTCCTTACGCGATTTTCATGCACGGCGACCGGATCCTTCATTACACACGGGGAGCGAAATCCGGCGAGAAACGACTCGTTGCGAAATCCTCCATCGGCATCGGGGGTCATGTGAACGACACAGACGAAAATCTTTTACACTTCGACCAATCCACCTACCACAACGCGGTGAAACGCGAAATCAGCGAGGAACTTCGCCTCGGGGGTGGATTCCGCGAACGCGCGGTGGCTCTCATCAACGATGATTCCTCCGAAGTCGGACGGGTCCATCTCGGCGTGGTGCATTTGGTGGAACTCGAAAATGACAACGTGAGCGCGGGTGAAAAAGCGATCGCAGAGCTAGGCTTCGCGACTCGCGAAGAATTACTCGAGCGCCGAGATACTTTTGAAACTTGGTCGCAGATCGTTCTCGATGGCCTGCCATTTCTTTTGAAATCCTAAAAATCCTGCAAATTGATTCACGGCGTTCACCCTTTGGGCTGCCTTAGGCAGTCTTTCTCCGCTGCGCTTCGATTCTGTCACATCGCCTGCGGTGCAAGCCTCTCACGGAGACACCAAGACACGGAGAAAAGTTCTCGGCCGGAACGCCGCCATCATTGTCGGCACAAGCGCCTCACACCTCTGACTGCGTCAACTCCGCGAAACCCAGTGCGTCAAAATGCGGGGCCAATTCTTGCGCTTGCTGGGTTCAAAGACGTGATTAGCGTGATTAAATATCAATAATTTGCTGGCCTCTCTGACTCTTTCTCAAGTAGTAGGCCCTTCAAGTTTTCACCGCTTGGGCGTGTAGCTTCAAGCCGAGGGCGCCAACAACCTTGAGGATCGTTTCAAAGGCAGGACTCCGATCCCCCGAAAGCGCCTTGTAAAGGCTCTCGCGTGAGACTCCCGCATCACGTGCGACTTGCGTCATTCC
>CAIWSO010000437.1 GCA_903915315.1 uncultured Spartobacteria bacterium
CACGCAGGTGATGACCCGTACGCCCAAGAAGCCAAACTCCGCTCTCCGTAAAGTGGCCAAGGTTCGCCTGACCAACGGGTACGAAGTGATTGCTTACATTCCGGGTGAAGGTCATAACCTCCAGGAGCACTCGATCGTGTTGATTCGCGGTGGCCGCGTGAAGGATTTGCCTGGTGTTCGGTATCACATCGTTCGTGGCAGCCTTGACTCGCTCGGAGTCGACGGTCGTCGTCGCTCGCGCTCCAAATACGGAGCTAAGCGGCCGAAGCCTGGCCAGGAGGCTGCGGCCGCCGGCAAGGGTGGAAAAGGTAAGGGCAAGAAGTAAATTTCCGTTTGAACCTCTTTTAGGACAAATTCCATGTCACGTCGTCGTCGAGTCATTCACAAAGAAGAAAAGTTGGACAGTCGTTATGGGAGCGCGGTTGTCGCGCGTCTCATTGCTTCGGTCATGCAGAGCGGCAAGAAATCTCTCGCGGAGCGCATTGTTTATGCGGCAATCGAGAAGACCCGGCAGAGTTCCGAAACGGTCGATCCGCTCGAGATTTTGAACAAAGCGGTTGATAACGTCCGCCCTCGTCTCGAGGTCAAGAGTCGGCGTGTTGGTGGGGCGACCTACCAGGTGCCGATGGAAGTTGCTCCCGCTCGTGCGCTGGCGCTCGCAATGCGCTGGATTGTGGGGTACGCAAAGTCCCGCAAGGCGACGGGACTGGCAGACGCTCTCGCAAATGAACTCCGTGATGCATCGAACGGTCAGGGGAATGCGATCAAGAAGCGCGATGACACGCACAAGATGGCTCAGGCAAATCGCGCCTTCGCTCACTTCCGTTTCTAAGCGGGAGGCAAATCTCTTAATTTTCAAACTGCCGCTCTAGGCTCACTGTTTCTTCAAGTGTCAACAAATCCTAACTCTCCGAATCGCGCTTACCCGCTCGAGAAAACGCGCAATATCGGGATCGCCGCGCACATTGATGCGGGCAAAACGACTCTTACCGAGCGTATTTTGTTTTATACGGGAATGATCCATAAGATGGGTGAAGTGCACGAAGGCACGACCGTCACGGATTGGATGGAACAGGAGCGCGAGCGTGGTATTACTATTACTTCGGCTGCTACAACCTGCTTCTGGCAGCAGACTATTCAAGCGGGCGTCGTCAAGCTGTACGAAGGTCAGAAGATGCGCGTCAACATCATCGACACTCCAGGCCACGTTGACTTTACAGCGGAAGTGGAGCGTTCGTTGCGGGTGCTTGACGGTGCAATTGCGGTATTTGATGCTGTCGCTGGCGTCCAGCCGCAGTCGGAGACTGTTTGGCGTCAGGCGGCGAAGTACAATGTACCGCGCATTGCGTTCATCAATAAAATGGATCGCGTGGGATCTAATTTTGATGCGGCCATAGATTCGATGCGCAAAAAACTGGCGGCTAATGCTTGGCCGGTTTTGATTCCAATCGGTAAGGAAGATACGCTTAGGGGTCAGTTGGATGTGGTAAACAAGAAAGCCATTGTTTACAGTGATGATAGTCAGCTTGGATCGACATATGCAGTGGAAGAGATTCCTGCTGATCTTGTGGACTTGGTGGATAAAGCGCATCGGGATCTGGTTGAGCAAATCGCAGATCTTGATGAGGAGGTTGGATTGCTCTTTATTGAGGAACAACCCATTCCTGCGGCAGTGCTCAAGGCTGGAATTCGTCGCCAGACAATCGCCAACAAGTTCTGCCCAGTCGTCGGAGGCTCTGCCTTTAAGAACAAGGGTGTTCAGTACCTTGTCGATGCGGTCATTGATTATCTCCCGGGCCCATTAGACATCCCTGCGGCAAAGGGGCAGGATCCTGATACAGCTGCTCCTGTAGATGTCATTACGGATGATGCTGGAAAATTCTGTTCGCTTGCGTTCAAGCTTTGGAGTGATCCTTTCGTCGGGAAATTAGTGTTCTTCAGGGTTTATAGCGGTAAGCTCTCAAAGGGTGATACCGTCTACAATCCGCGCACGAACAAGCGTGAGCGTATCAGTCGGATTATTCAGATCCAGGCCGACAAGCGGGAAGATTTGGATACCTGCTACTCCGGTGATATCGCAGCGATCGTGGGGATTAAGAATATCACCACTGGCGATACCCTTTGTGACGAAGATCATGCTGTTCTGCTTGAGCCGCCATCGTTCCCAGATCCGGTGATCTCGATGTCAATCGAGCCTAAGACAAAGCAAGATCAGGAGAAAATGGGTAATGCGCTAGCGCGGCTGGCGGAAGAGGACCCTACTTTCCGTGTCTTTACAGACGAGGATACCGGCCAAACAATCATTGCCGGAATGGGCGAACTCCATCTGGAGATTATTCGCGATCGTCTCCTCCGTGAGTTCAAGGTCGATGCAAATTCAGGAAAGCCTCAGATTGCATACCGTGAGACTATAACGACGGCTTCGATGGGTGAAGGTAAGCTCATCAAGCAGTCCGGTGGCCGCGGACAGTACGGTCACGTGATCGTTAATGTTCAGCCCAATGAGCGAGGTAAGGGTTTGACTGTCGAGAACAAGGTTGTCGGCGGTACGATTCCTAAAGATTACATTCCCGCGGTGAAGAAGGGTATCGAAGAGGCTGTGTTAAATGGCATTGTCGGTGGCTACCCGGTTATTGACATCAATGTCGATATCATCGACGGCAGCTACCACGACGTCGACTCGAACGAAATGGCGTTCAAGATGGCGGCAATTTTCGCCGTGAAAGACGGGATGAAAAAAGCCAAGGCTATTCTTCTCGAGCCGATTATGAGGGTTGAGAATTCAACTCCTGAAGAGTTTCAGGGTGACATCATGGGTGACCTGAATCGTCGTCGGGGTCGCATTGCGAGCATTGAAAATAAGATCGGTCTCTCCATTGTTACTGCCGAGGTTCCTTTGGCTGAGATGTTCGGATATGCGACTGCAATCCGGTCGTTGTCTAAGGGGCGATCGAGCTACTCGATGGAGCCATCACATTTCGAACAAGTCCCCGAGCAGGTTAAGGCCGCTGTGCTCGATCAAAAGGGAAAAGCCTAAAAATTTAACGGGTCAATATAGAGAGGCCAACCAAATAATACCATGACCGGACAACGCATCCGCATCCGCCTAAAGGCTTTCGATTATCGCATGCTAGATCAGTCTGCGAGCGAGATCGTCGAGACTGAGA
>CAIWSO010000438.1 GCA_903915315.1 uncultured Spartobacteria bacterium
CCCCCCCATCCGCCAGAAATTCGCGCAGCGAATTCTAATAACTATCCTGGGGGATGAGAATCAAGCGAGCGGGTGTTCGCGCGATAGATCAGCCTTGTTTTGCCGCTATATCAAGAATTGCTCTTGAGGCTCCAGAATTGGAACGACAGGCAGCAAGAAGAACGCTTGTATCCAGAAAGATTCTCACGCTCCTGCGAGAAACTTTCTGTATCCCTCTTCGTCATCAGCGACCCACTTGTCGATGGTTTCCTTGGGAATGTCGCGGACAGGAGGCAGTTCATCTCCAACACAGCGAAGGCGGGTCAGCAGGAAAGCAACAAGTTCCTTTTTCTCCTCGATGGAAAGAACATCGGCGGCTTCTTCAATTTCCAAGAGCGAACTCATGCCAAGATTCTATTCCCGAAACGTGAATTTGTCGAATCCGATTGCGTTCTGATCAGTGTGAGAGACTGCCCCCCTTTATATAAGACCTAGCTTTTCTTCAGGCATTCTCGAATTCAGGGCCGAGCCGCCGGGGCCGGCGCGAGTCAACACTACTAAGTTCGAGCGTCGCGGAGACAATAAGCTTTCAGCATTCCGGTTCGTCCCAATTCCGTAAACCTCTCCAACCTTGGATCAATTTTAAAATGACAAATCCCCGATCTTTCGCGTTTCCATCCATAAGCGAATCGCCCTCCGATCCCAATCGCAGCAGCCTTTTGGGATAAGGCAAAAATGAATTTTGCATCTGGGTCAAATACTGACTTGCCTTCGATTTAGGGCGTAGTAAACTATCGTCCTGATGAACATTGATCAAAAAATGGAGCAACGGATCACGGTGCGCCTCACCGATGATGAACTGAGAGCCACTGAGCGAGCAGCGATTGCCGAGGGGGACCGCAAGGTGAGCACCCTTCTCCGTCGCGCGTTGGTTGTTTTTCTAAGAAGCAAGGGATACATTACCACGTTTCAGGATGAAAAAATGCAGCAGAACGTGGACTTCAACTCCGCCCCCTCTTCGAACGCTTACTCGCAAGACGCACAGACCAGTTCCGCATATCAAAGGCCTCAATAAGAGACTGCAGCTCCTTCGCCTCGCAAGCGTTGGCCGATTATCACCAAAGCGAGTGAATGCTTCTTCGTTGAGAAGCCCTCACTCGCTCTTTTGTGGATGAATCGTATCAAGGCGTTGACGTTTTAGTTTCGATTTTTTTCTGCTTTCATTTTTGGCAATTGTAACGGCCCTAAATTGACTGCATGAATTTCGGTTTTATAAAGTGCCTGTTTTTATTGAGCACCCCATTGCCGTGTCGCTTGTTCGATGGCAATAAAAGCCGATCAAATCGTTCAGCGATTCAGGATAAACGAAATCAACCAAAATCTCTTTTGGGCCTAAATGAAAAAACAAACGAAAATTGACAAAGGCCCCAGCTACGGGAAAGAATAGCTTTCGTTAAATAAGCTCCACCAGAATCGATATGTCCGAACCAAATAAAGAAACTGTCCGCATTGTTTTAGGGAGTGCTCCTGATGGTTTGCCCAAGCCTCCCATTATGCCAGCTACCGCGAAAATCAATTTCCCGCCCAAGCCTGCTCAAGTGATGGGCACGGTCGTACCATCACCATCGATTCCTAAACCCGCTGGTGTTTCGGTCGCCCCACTGACTCCGCCAGCAGCAGGGCCACGTCTCGTTCCCCCTTCTCCGAGCGGAGCTGCTCCGGTCGCTCCTGCCGCCATTGGCATTCCCAAGCCTCCGGCGGCTCCAGGCATCAGTGCTCCAGCACCAGTCGCCATTGCCAAGCCCCCGACCGCTCCCAGCGCTCCTGCTGCCATTGGCATTCCCAAGCCCCCAACCGCTCCGGGCATCAGTGCTCCAGCACCAGTCGCCATTGCCAAGCCTCCGGCGGCTCCAGGCATCAGCGCACCGCCACCAGTCGCCATCGGCAAGCCTCCAACTGCTCCAAGCGCTCCCGCTGCCATTGGCATTCCCAAGCCTCCAGCTGCTCCAGGCATCAGCGCACCGTCACCGGCCGCCATCGGCAAGCCTCCAACTGCTCCAGGCGCTCCCGCTGCCATTGGCATTCCCAAGCCTCCAACCGCTCCGGGCACCAGTGCTCCAGCACCAGTCGGCATCGCTAAACCTCCAGCTGTGCCAACCGCTCCCGGTGCTCCTAGTCTTCCCAAACCTCCGGCCACTCCGGGCGTGAATAAAATCGAAGAGAACAAGCCCGCCTCGGGTATCAAACTTCCTAGCGCACCTGCAGCAGGCCCATCGGCCACTCCTCCCAAAAAGGAAACGGCAAAGATCTCTCTACCTCAACCCGCAAAAACGGTTCCTCAGGCAACAATGAACCTGAAGCAGGCGGCGCAAAAAGCCCCGAAAACCGCTCCAGCGAGTTCAACGGAAGCCGCGGCAGAACAAGCGCCATCTTCGGATTCCAATTTGATTTTTGGAATTGCTGCCATCATTGTCGCTCTGCTTTCACTCGGAGTTCAGGTCTGGACTATGATGAGCTGAGGTCATCCCTATTCCGTTGGGGACTTGGTGCCCTTTTTCTCGATCGCTTGTTTCTCTTCCGCTTCTTTCCTTTCACGAATGGCGCTTTGCAGTGCCTTTTGCGTTGCGTCGGGAGCAGATCCCCTTTCCTCGGAACTTTCCTTAATGGCACTTTGCAGCGCTTTTTGCGTTGCTTCCGATGCACTTGATCTTTCATCGGAGTTCTCTTTTGGGCCGCTTCTAGGGCTTTGCTTGTGGCGTCGGGCGTGCTGTTTGGAAGAGGCTCGTAGGTGGGAGCTATTTTAGGCGTCGGCGGATTGCGCTCGGCACAATGAATTGCTCTGCGATAAGCATTCGTGACTGTCGGAACAACCTCTCGACCTGTCGGCGCGTGTTTCGGAAAAGACTCCGATTGCGAATTGACGAAATCAAACGAGGGGGTTTGGGCTTATTCAAAATGCCCTCTACCGGAAAACCCAGACCGACATCCCTTGCGGCGAGGCGCAGCAAATCGGCTACGGATTCGCGCTTAAGCGAGTTGCGTCGACTGGAGGGGATGACTGTCGAGCAACGCATCCACGCCGCCCTCATTATGACCCGACGCTTTTCCTGGCTCAAACCGACCTCCAGCAATTAAGTGGAGGATTCGGAATCCATTCTCCATGCAGCAGAAGATGTGCTCGGCCTATTGCAACAGCACGGGATCGATGCTGTGGTGATCGGTGCCGTGGCATTGGCCGCGTATCACTATGTCCGCCAG
>CAIWSO010000439.1 GCA_903915315.1 uncultured Spartobacteria bacterium
CATTTTTGATAATAGTAACTTGCGTTGCTGGATGCTCCACAAGTCGCAATAATATGAGTATTGGCCAAGTGTCACCTCCTCATGTAACTGACATCAATGCACACTTAACTCCAGGAGCATACGTTGAAGGTATTGGTGAAATTAAAACTTTTGAACTTTTAGGATTAAAGTTTTCTGGGGGGACACAAAAAAAAGTGGGAGCTATAGGTAGTGGTCTTGATATTGAAATCGATACACCAATCCTTAACCCTATGCGCTGGCTTTTTGATTCCCCTGCAAATCCCCAAGCCGCTGTCGATGCCGCATATTACGATGCCATTGAAAAAAACAACTCTGACGGAATTATTTCCACACGTGTTCAAGCTGAATTAACTGGATTCACGCTGTTTCATATAATTGGGTGGGGTACCGCGACAGCCAAAATTAACGGACGCGAAGTGAAAATCAGCGAAGGCCAGCTATTTAGGTCGTCACAAAATAACTCATCAAGTCAAGAATGGCAGAGGTCTCCCGCAAATCTTCAATCCCGACCAAGGCAGCCACTCCACCTAGCCGAAATAGGCAGGAAAGATGGAGCGTCTGGACATCAAATTGGGCATACCTGCATTAGGCCGATGAATGGAAATTTATTCCATTGACCGGGTTTGAAGAAGTCTGAAATACGAGGCTATGTGATTGCCGAAATGGTTCGTGCGATACAGCACTTGGTTCCCTAGCGCCTCGTGCGCTCGTAGGCCTCTGCCCTGCGGAGGGACTGCTGAAAAAACCATCCTCTATGGCAGCGAGCACAAATCTCGGACGGGCTAATTTGGCTCGGTACAATGTTGCGGATCAAGAAACACTTATCCAACACTTATCAACCGCGAAAATGTCAACGTGGATATCAGCCGTCGCTTCGCTCAGCAGGCACCTTCCGGCACCTGCTCTGGCAAATCAAACTTGTAGATCGGTTCGCCCTATTGACCGAGAATGGTCACGCGCTGCAGCAAAAATGGGCGCGGAGGATTTCCCTTGGTCTCCAACCGAATGTAGCGGGCCGTACGCCCTGGCACAGTGATTCCAGCATGGAAGCGGGTCGGAAGAACGAGCCATTTTTCTTCCCATTTCGAGGCCTTCCAAAGCGTTTCCCACGTTGTTCCATCCGTAGAAATCGACAGCATTAGACCTTCCGAACGGGCATCCCCTGGCCTGTTTTCGATGACAACCGCATTGATCTGCTTGGCTTCCCCGAGATCAATAGTGGCCCACGGATTTTCCTCAGCAGCAGTATGGAAGGCAAATCCGGTCTTCGGACGCTCGCCCTTGAGAAGGAGGGGGCGGTTTTCGGCACTGTCGTGCTCGCTGGTCGAACTGGTGGTGTAAGTCGCACTCGCACCAAGATCCCGACCATATTCGGCCATGTTGTCCGAGATGATGCGGGCACGTCCACAAACCAATCCGGTGGCGATCGGTTTATCCATGGTCAACTCGATGACAGTCACTGGCGAAACCTTCTGCGGTTCTGCTATCGTGACTGAAAGTTCATTGGCGTCCTGCTGGAAAGTCACAGGTGTACCATCAAGCGTCCGAGCCGCGAGGACCTTGGATGGAAGCGGGTCGAAAGCGATTTTCCCAGCTGCCGGCCACTGGTAGACATGAAGAAATAATTTGTCGCCCTTATGGCAACTCCCTCCCCAAGCGCCATTCTGGTAGGGGCCGCCTCGGGTTTCATAGATGGCTTCGCCATACTTGGAGAGCCAGGCCCCCATCGCTTTGGCGACAGCGGTCTCGGCATCGGTGAGAGTGCCATCGGGTCGCGGGCCGAAGTTGAGTAGCAGGTTGCCTCCTCCCGTGGTGCAACTCACCAACATTCTAATGCATTCTTCGGGGCTCTTGAACCCCTCCTCGCCGCGATACGACCACCCCTGTCCGACGTGGATGCAGGATTCCCACTGCTTCTGGATGTCCATCGCTCCAATGTGGCCTTCGGGCGTGTAGTAGTCGCCCTCCGTCATTTTCGCAATCTCAGGGGACGATGGGCCTCTGTCTTCTGGGGTTGCGGGGCCGCAAAACTTCGCCGCGCGGTTATTGACGATCATTTTTGGTTGAAGCCGGTACATCATCGAAAAGAGTTCATCGAAGCGCCACTTGCCCCAATCGCGACCACCCACATGGTCAAACCACATCACATCCACGTTGCCGTAGTTGGTGAGGAGTTCGGAAATCTGGCCACGATACCATTCGTCGTATTTGCGGTTATCTCCGACGAGATAATCGGGGTGATACCAATCACGCGTCGAGTAGTAGAGACCGGCCTTCATTCCCTGACGGTGGCAGGCCTCCACAAACTGCTTCACAATATCGCGTCCGTATGGAGCGTTCATAATGCTGTAGTTCGACAACTTGGTGTCATACATCGAAAATCCATCGTGATGTTTGGTGATCAGGACCATGTATTTCATACCTGATTCCTTCGCGAGACGCACCCAAGCGTCCGGATCGAATTTATCGGGGTTGAAGCGCTTGTAATAGTTGTCATACACGGGGTCTTCGAGGCGAGGCCCGTGCAAATTGATATCCCAGGGGCGATTGCCTTCGCGCCCCCAACCGATTTCTTTTTGCCCGAGCGAGCATGGCCCCCAGTGGATAAACATCCCGAACTTCGCATCACGGAACCACTGCATCCTCGACGCATTTTGCTCGGCGGTCTCGTGGAGTTGAGGGACGTGCTTCAAGGATGGTGTGGAAACAGAGGCGGACTCGGGTTTCACTGGCCCCGTCTTGGCCGGATCGTTCGCGGCGAAAGCCGCAGTAGAAACGGCAACCGTCACAAAAAGGGATCGTATAATATATTTTATCATAATGTTTTATAATTTTTTTAGGCCTCGTCATCCTTCTGCGCTCGGAGTCAAAATCGATAACCCACTCGTTCAAGTAGGTCTCCCATTTCGACCGGAGACATTGGGTCAAATAGAGTAAGGATTCCAGTGATCGCAGGCAATCGCAATCCCCCACATAGCGACCGATTTTTACTCGTAGCGGAGAGCGGATATGGGGTCGAGGCGCGCGGCTTTGAGGCCCGGATAAATCCCAGACAACAAACCAGCCAGAAGGGCAAAAACAACACTGAAAAGAACCCCGTCCCACGAAAGCAAAGGCACGTTTTCCGTCGGCGAAATGAGCTTAAGTATCTCGATCAAACCCAGCGAAGCGCCGATTCCCAAAAAGGCGCCGATCAGCGAAATGAACATTCCTTCGGTGATGATCTGAAGAAAAATATCGCGGGGCCGGGCACCGACCGCCATGCGAATCCCGATCTCTCGCACTCGCTCGGAAATACTCGCGAGCATGATGTTCATAATGCCAATGCCGCCAACAATGAGACTGATTGCAGAAATCAAACCTCCACTCAGTCGCGCCGCCCTCACACTGCTTTCGACTCGATCAAACCAATCCTCTCGTGTCTCAAAATCAAAGTCGTCCACTCCTCGGTGGGTGATATCCAGAAGCTTTCGCAACTGATCTAAAGCGGGACGAAAATATTCCAGATCTCGGACTCTCACAATTAACGCTTCGAGTTCGATCGAATCGATCGACTCATTGGTCTTACTCGACTCCGTTGTGACATTGGTTTTTTTCGGCTCCGTCGAGTCATTGCGTTTGTTCGAATTAGGTTTTTCATCAGAAACCACACCTGAACGGAACTCATGAAAAAGCGTTGTGAATGGAATCAAGACGGTCTCATTTTTGATACGGAATGGATCCCATTTCCAACGCATGGATGTCTTTCCCGAGCGGCGAATGCGCCCCTGCTCTTCAGATTGGTAGAAATCCAACACCCCGACGACCTCGAATGGGGAAGTGCCGATAAGGACCGTTTTTCCGATGAGGGACTCAATCGAAGCTTCAGGCCACAATTGCGTGGCGACGGTGTTACCAAGGACAACGCACCGAGCCCCCCTTTGAACGTCGAGATCAGAAAGGAAGCGCCCAGCCCCGATTTGGTGCATGCGAATCACAAAGTGGTCGGGGTAGATACCTCGAATCATTCGACGTTCGCGGGTTCCACTTTGACCAAATGACGAAACCAACGAGTTGATCGCGATTTCCGGCGAGACATGGGAAATCAGGCTAGCCGACTCACGGATGACTTGGGCATCCCGAAGAGTGAGCCCAGGTGAGAGATTTGCAAAATCCATTTTGAGACTCGATGGATTTTTCTCGGCGATAGTGACGAGTTCCAAACCGCCTAATTGCTGCATGAAGGTTCGCGTTCCCTCTTCCATCCCACGGGTGAGTGCCATAGTGGCGATGAGGCTACTCACGCCCAATACGATTCCCAACATGGATAGAACGCTGCGGAATTTGTGCGCGGCGACTTCACGGATACCGATCTGGAAGACAACAAGAAGGCTCATGGTTGGTATTCCCTCACGATCCGACCATCACGGATTTCGATGACCCGGCGCGACCTAGCCGCGATCGAGGGATCATGAGTCACAAGGACAATCGTTTTCCCTGAGGCATTGAGCTCGTCAAACATCCCAAGAATCGCAAGTCCCGTGGCGGAGTCGAGGTTGCCGGTCGGCTCGTCAGCAAAAATGATTTGCGGGTTGTTGACGAGGGCCCTAGCGATCGCCACGCGTTGGCACTGTCCCCCGCTGAGTTGCGGCGGGCGGTTGGAAAGCCGATCACCGAGCCCCACATCACAGGCGACCTTGCGCGCACGTTCTCGGCGCTGGGCTGCGGGAACACCGCCGTAAATCAGCGGTAACTCGATATTGGAAACCACATCGAGCTTGGACAGCAAATTAAACGCCTGAAACACAAACCCGATCTCTTGATTACGCACCTGCGCGAGCTGATCCGGCGTCGCGCGACTGAGCTCGTTACCGCAGATAACCATTCGTCCAGCTGAAGGTGTGTCGAGACATCCCAACAAGTGCATGAGCGTGGACTTACCACTCCCACTGGGGCCAATGATGGCGACAAATTCGCCCACCTCGATGCGGAGGTTGATCTGATCGAGCGCACGGATCTCCTGATCGCCAACTTGGTAAATTTTGCTGACGTTTTCGAGGTGAATGAGGCTCACGTCTTTTTCTTTTTCGGAGAGGCTGGCTCGGGCGGCGCCACCATCAGGACCTCCTCGCCCTCAACCAGTCCGGACTTGATCTCCACATGACTCGAGTCCATCAGCCCAACAACCACGTTGCGGCACTCGGTTTCCTTTCCTTTCAAGACATAGACGACTGTTTTTCGATCCCTCTCGAAAACAGCGGTGACAGGCAAGGCCACAACTCCTTCGGCCTTTCCAATCGGCACGATAATACTCACCGAAACTCCAGGCCTCATCGACTCGCGATTCCCTTCGATGACTCCCCTCACCTCGAAGCCTTTGATGTTATTTTTAACAGTGGCAAGAGGAGCTATGAACTCGATACGCGCCTGATAATCCTGATCGCTGCTATCCGGGGAATGAACCTCCATGAGCTGACCGACAGAGAGTTTGCCAGCATCGAGCTGATTCACGTGAGCATTAATGAGGAGTCGGGAAAGATCGGCGAAACTCATCAGATTGGTTCCGGAATTGACGCTGGCAGCTCCTACCACGACCTGACCCTCATTCACGGGCACGTCCAGGATCGTTCCATCTGCGGGTGAAACAACCCGCGTCTTGGCTAGGCGATCATCGACCGTCTGGCGGCGAAAGAGGGACTTCGCGAGTTCGTTTTCCGCGATCTGATAATCGGCCTCGAGGTTAACGTATTCCTCCCGGCTAAGGAGTTTTTGGGCGAAGAGTTGCTTGGCACGACTGAAGTTGCCGAGGATTTTTTCGACCCGCAGCCTGGCTCCGGCGATCTCCGCCTCGGCGCTGGCGCGTTCATTGAGAAGATCGGTGTCATCAATGGTCACCAGCGGCTCACCCTTGCGGACGTTTTGCCCTGCGATGACATGGATTTTTTTGATTTTCCCGCCGATCTCGGGCTTCACATCGACTTGGAATGCCGGAGCAACCTCCCCCGAAAGCGGAAGGACAGGGGCAATATCCATACGCTTGGCCAAGACTGTGGGCGGAGCTTTATCCGTTTTCAATGGTTGAGCCCAAGGCACCCACCCCATCCAATAAGCGAGGCCAGCGACGAACAGGAGCAATGTGGCGAGATACTTGGCCATAGTTTAAAAAAAGCGGAACCCTACGGGATTTTTTTGACCCAGATCGCGGCGGCGGCGGTATTGCCGTGAAGGGCGTTCAATCCACGCACGGGAGCGATTTCTCCGTTGCAGAAAAAACCGGCGCTTGGCTTCCCGCCAACGGCATCGGCTAGGCGAGCGGCATCCTTCCCGCTATCGCCGAAAAATTGTTTTCCTCGCCCCAGGCAGGAAAAAAGGAGCGAGGCAAAGGCCCGCTTGTTGAAAGCCGGCGCGGCATCATAAGCTCGGTCAAGGTCCTCGATCGCGATGCTTCGGTCTCGTAGCTGATACTGAAGCGTCTGCCCGACCCGCGGAATTCCGCCAATCACGACCGCGCCGGATCCCGGATCGGCCCCGATGATGTTTTTAATGAGAAAATCGCCAGACTGAAAATCCTCCACATATTCGTTGCCTACCAGACCCGCAAAGAGATTGCCGCGTGCGTGGGATTTCTGATCTTCCGTGAGGGTTTGGAAGGCGCTTTCGAGGGCGTTGTAAGCCGATTGATTGCCGAGCGCATACAGGACGTTGTGCTCTGCCCGTGTGACGGTGAAGGGCTCCCCAATCGGACGGCAACCCTGGCTCAGAACGGGGATCA
>CAIWSO010000440.1 GCA_903915315.1 uncultured Spartobacteria bacterium
CTCACCCGTCAGTACCACACGGATGATTCAGCTCCGCGCATTGTGGTGGGAACTCCAAACGGCCAACTCCACGACATGGGGGCGTTGATGGTTGCGGCTTGCGCCGCAAACCTCGGTTGGCGAGTGGCTTTCGTTGGCCCAAATCTGCCTGCCCACGAGCTGGCGGGGGCGGTGCGAAGATTCAACGCCCAGTGCCTCGCGCTCAGCCTCACGTATCCCGAGGACGACCCAAAGTTGTCCGACGAGTTGATGAAGCTGCGCCACATGCTTTCAGCGAACGTCCATATTTTAGTCGGTGGGCGCGCCAGCTGCGGCTATCACAAGGCCTTGTCCGTGATCGGGGCGCGCCTCTCCACTTCGTTCGATTCGTTTTTCGAGGATCTCGATTCCATGCGCACCCCGAGGCAAAGTCCGCTACCGTCTGAAATTCCCACGGAAACAGAGGCGCGGACGTAAGCTTGGCGTGCTGCGGAACCGTTTGCTCTGCATCGAGCAGCCACACCTGAAAACAGCGGCGCTTCGGGCACGCGGAAGAGTACCACTTGCCTGAACCCGAGGTCACTGCCAGCCTCTGGTGCATCTCGCCATGCACAGATCCCTGCCGTCCGTCTCAGTTGTAGCATTACGCCTCAAGGTCTTTGCCCGTGCCGCAGCTTTCACACTGGCTTCACTGCTCTTCTTCAAGCTTGAGGCTGCTGAATCCCGCCACCCAAACGTGGTTATCATTCAAGCCGATGACGCAGGGTGGGGTGACTACAGTTTCAACGGCAATGAAACCATCCGCACGCCGAACATCGACTCGATCGCAAGAAACGGCGTCGTGCTGGATCGTTTTTACGTGTGCCCAGTATGCTCGCCAACCCGAGCGGAGTTGCTGACTGGCCGCTATCACCTGCGCTGCGGAGTCACAGGGGTTTCCCTCGGACAGGAACGCCTGAGCCTCGATGAGAAAACCATGGCCAACCACTTTAAAAGCGCAGGCTATTCAACGGGTATTTTCGGCAAGTGGCATAACGGCAGCCAATGGCCGTATCACCCGATGGCGCGCGGATTTGACACCTTTGTGGGGCACACCTCCGGGCATTGGGGTGAATACTTTGATCCCCCACTCGAATACGAGGGAAAGATGCAGCGCGAAAAAGGTTACATTGCAGACATCTGCACGAACTACGCGTTGAACTTCATCGAAACGAACAAAGAAAAAACCTTTCTCTGCTACGTGCCCTTCACCACCCCCCATTCCCCGTGGGCCGCTCCGAAAGAAAACTGGGATCACTTCAAGGACAGAAACTTAACCCAACACGCCACGGACCCTGCCCAAGAGGATCCCAGCCAAACGCGCTGTGCGCTCGCCATGGTTGAAAACCAGGACGCGAACGTGGGCCGGATTCTGGCAAAACTCAAAGAACTCAAGCTGAGCGAAGAGACGATCATCATCTACATCTCCGACAACGGCCCAAACAGCGCTCGATGGAACGGCGGAATGAAGGGAAGAAAGGGGTCGACGGACGAAGGCGGCGTCCGCTCCCCTTGCTTCATCCAGTGGCCTGCAAAGATCAAGCCGTCCCGGACACTAACACAGATCAGCGGTGCCATTGACCTGCTTCCTACCCTCGCTGGGTTGGCGAGTGTGGACCTCTATGGAGGCAATCCTCTCGACGGTCGGGATCTGTCCTCCCTGCTGCTGGGCAACTCCGCGGAAACGCCAGACCGGATCATCTTCTCGACTTGGGGGGGGAAGATCAGCGCAAGAACCCAGCGCCATCGGCTCGATAGCGAAGGCCACCTTTTTGACATGGAGAAGGATCCAGGCCAGCTCAAGCCTGTCGAATCGGCATTCCCGGATATTCAAGGCGAATTGCAAGCCGCTATCCGAACATGGA
>CAIWSO010000441.1 GCA_903915315.1 uncultured Spartobacteria bacterium
ACGGATTCGATCGCCAATTACCGAACTTGGCGACTAGCAGGTTGTTCCTGCAAACCTTAAATCACAACGGACCAACGCTTTCGTAGAGCCCCGTGTCCACCTGCGCTCTACGCCTTTCTTTCGCGCCAACCCCAATCGATTAAGCTTCAGGGGCAGTCTTGCGAAGACCAACCACTTTATCGCCCTGCTTGTACTGTCCGCGCTTCTTGAGAAGCTCCACACGCTCAAAGCGTTTTAAGACGTTTCGTTTGGCCGTGATGGTGCTTGCGCCCTTGAGACTACGATGCTGAGACATAAGAAAAAAGTTTTGGACCAGAAACAGTATCCCCAGTGGACTCGTGCGCAAGACTTGTTTTGCTAACACCGAGCACACCTAAACGGGTTTAAACCGCTTATGGCGACCCTAACGGGATTCGAACCCGTGTTACTCCCGTGAAAGGGGAGTGTCCTAGGCCACTGGACGATAGGGTCTCAATGAGAGGACGTGGAGAGTAGAACACCCTCACAAGAACACAAGCGGATTCTAAAAAAAAGAGCGTCGAAGAATTTCCACAAACAAACGCCTATCCCGCAGAACTAAGTGCAGCCATGCAAAAACTCAGCGCCCCTACTTGAGAACGATGCTCTTTTTACTTTCAAACCTAACCTGCCGTGGACGGCCTTATCCCCCCAGCCACAGTCCTCTGGGAGCTGCTTCACTGCGGATCAATTTACAGAAACGTGTTACACCGGCTCCGTCCACGTCTTTCCGCAAGTGAACGACCGCTCCCCATGGATTGAGGCAAGCGAAGATCATCATCGGAAGGCTCCCGAGCTCTGTACATTACGCTCAGCCCATAGAATCAAGCCGACACAAGGGGCGGGATCGCCCCCGTGAATTCCAGCTGAAACATAAATCTCCCCCTGTCCATCCAAGGCAGCCTTTCCGAGACAGTAGACAGAGAACACATCCACTTTTGCAATCACCTGGCTGCACAAACCGGCCGAGATTCCAACCGCACACCACCGGCGGGTCAACTGCTCTTAACAGTGACAGCTCATTCCAGTCAGCGAGAGCCCGCAGCCTTTGCGATCAGAGCGAAACCATCGCCCCTTATCCACCTTCGCTTAATCGTTTCTTTGGAGAGGCATGCAGTAAAGCGTGCGCTTCCTCCAAAATTTCGCCAATTCGGGCGGCAAAACGATAGTTTCCGAGGACCGTCCGAATCTTAGCGATTTTTGCCTCAGCAGCATTCGCCCCAGGAAACCAATGTCCGGCGTTCCCCATGAGATTATACCGCATTTTGCCCCATTCCACTAAATCGAGTGCCTTCGAATAACTCCACAACCGCAGGATTTCTTGCAGGTTCACCTCGCCAGGAACTTCCACGTAGGGAGGCAACCCCTCAGCCCAATTCCGGCACCAATCATCCCCAAGAACCTTTTCCATTTCCCGACGTAGCTTTTGCTCGATGGGTTTCACTATTTCGGCCGCATCGTCGTAAAACTCGAGTGACTCGAGGTGGGCATCAAAATCGCTTGGACGTGCAGCTCCTACCGAGAGCGTATGCACTTCAGGACGAGACAAGCACCACAGGTTGTTAAATGCCATTGGACTCAGCGGCGCGCAAAGGTCGACAAGCTTCTGCGGCGGCGCATAGAGCATCCCGCCCTTGTCATTGGGGCTAATGATGAAAACCCCCATATCGCGTCGAGCAGCCGCATCTTTTGCTGCGGCATTGAGCTCACCAACAAAGTACCAGTGTATATTCACGTAGTCGAACCGGTCGGATTCTATCGCCTTGAGAATGATGTCATTTGTCGCGTGCGTGCTGAACCCGACAAATCGGCAGCGCCCTTCCCGCTGGAGTTGCCTGGCCATGTCCAAACACCCCCCGGGCCGAAGAGACCACTCCAGTAATTCGGCGTTATTGACTCCGTGCAGCGAGAGCAAATCAACGTGAGAAAGCTTTAAGTTGCGCATCGACTCTTCAAACGTCGCGAGAAACTTCTTGGGATCGGCGAACGGCTCTATCTTGGTTTGGACGATCATTTTCTCACGCGGCAACTTTGGAAGAATCCAACCCAGTTGCATTTCACTACTCCCGTAGCCGCGGGCGGTTTCGATATGATTGATCCCCAGTTCGAGCGCACGGAGCACGGTGGCCTCGAGGTTGCGCTGCACGGATTCCTCTATTTTTTCCTCCGGCAAATCGTCCCAACTCTGCTGAAAACGCATCCCTCCACAGGAAAAAACAGGAATTTGAAGTTCAGTCTTTCCAAAACGGCGGTATTTCATGCCCCTTATTGATCTAAGCACGGGCCCCAAGGCAACGCTCTTTCACTTCCCCGCCCTAGTCTATCCATGACCCCACATCCAAGCCAAAATGAAGACCGCCTTGTGGCTCATCTCTTGCAAATCGAAGATGCTCTTGAGCGCCTCGCCTTCGTCCAAGACCGAGTAAAGAAACGACCGCCCCTATCTCCGGAATATCGATCAGACTCCAACCGCATCCATGGGTGCGCAACCAAGGTTTGGCTCCGCGAAGATCACGCTGGGGGAATCTGCCATTTTGAGGTCGACTCTGAATCTTCGATCGTAAGAGGTCTCGCCTCGCTTGTTGCGGAGGTGTTTTCGGGCGCCCTTGCAACCGAGGTGGCGAGCTTTGAGTCAAGAATCGTTGAGCGCGCTGGCTTGAGCAAGATAATCACTCCCACCCGTCTTCACGGCCTATTAAAGCTCGAGGAGTCGATCCACGCTTTTGCTCAGTCCATCAGACCATCTTAGATGCCATGGAACTTGCAGACTCCCATTGCCACCTTCAGGATCCAAGACTACGCGACGCGCTTCCCCTGCTCTTGGAGCAAAGCAGAGCCCTTGGGATTGGGCAGTGGGTTGTAAACGCCACGCGCGAGACGGATTGGCCAGAGGTTGCCGCTCTCTCAAAGTCTGCCCCGGGGCTGCGCGCCGCATTCGGGCTGCATCCATGGTGGCAAAACCATCGAACGTCTTCTTGGCGCGAGAATCTAGTATCCATACTAAGCTCCCATCCAAATGCTTCCATCGGTGAAATTGGCCTCGACCTTTGGATGCGTAACGCCGACCTCAAGGACCAGGTCGTAGTGATGCGTGAGCACCTTGATATCGCCAAGGTTCTAGGTAGGCCCGTCACCATCCATTGCTTGCGGGCTTGGCCTCACCTACTTGATGTGATGAGAAATGAGGCGCCACTCCCGTGCGGATTCTTGCTGCACAGCTACTCAGGCCCAGTGGAAATGATCCAACAATGGACAGAACTTGGAGCATTTTTTTCATTTTCACCCGCGTTTTTGAGTCTAAACAAAACGCACATTCGGCGAATGTTCCAAAACGAAATTCCGCTTAACCGGCTTTTGATCGAAACCGATGCTCCCGATATGGCAGCTCCAAAACACTTGAGCCGCTACGAGGTTTCTGCCGTGGCTGAACCCATTGAACCACTCGCTCAATCCATGAAGCGTCTAAACCATCCGGCAAATTTGATTTTGTGCCTTGAAGCAATCGCAGCCGATCGATCCATTCCCCAAGAGGAGGCAGCTGAGCTATGCATGGACAACTTTTACAACCTTTTTGGCCATACAGAAAAAGCTCCTATCAATGCTTCCCAACCTTCCCTTTAGAGATGATCCTTTGAAGCGGTATGTCGGCCATCGTTCTCTCTCTTATTCAAATGCCATCATCAGCGGAGTGGGTGGATGCTTTTCCAGTTATTCTCTCCCTAGTCATCATCGAGGGACTGCTTAGTGTGGACAACGCCTTGGCGATTGCAGCCATGGCGAGCCATCTACCCGAACCCCAGAGGCGTCGGGCTTTGCAATGGGGAATCATCGGTGCCTACGGATTCCGAGGACTTGCGATGGCATTCGCCGCTCAGATTGCAGGGAACGTCTGGCTAAAAATCTGCGGTGCATCCTATTTGCTCTACCTGATGTGCACACATTTCGGATCCTCAGAGTGCGAAAGCGACGGAAGCGAACGGACTGAAGGAAATCAACGCAGCTTTTTTGCAACCATCGTTGCGATAGAGGTCATGGACCTCAGCCTAAGCGTGGACAATGTGGTTGCCGCTGTGGCGATGAGCCCAAAGCTGTGGGTGATTTGCACGGGGGTGTTCATCGCAATCCTTGCACTGCGATTCGTGGCGGGAGCCTGCATCCGTCTGATAGAAATTTTCCCAGTTCTCGAACATGCGGCATTTCTTCTCATTGGCTACGTTGGCTTTATTCTAGTCGTGGAGCTTCTCGGACAGACACACGGTGGCTTCGGAATCATCCCCTTTGATACCGCGGTGAGCTCGCTACAGAAGTTCAGCGGCATTGCGTTGCTCTTGGGCGTTTCACTGAGCTATTCGCGTGTACCGTCTCTGCGAATCACGCTGAAACCGGCAATCAAAGTCGCCCAGTTTCCCATGCGCATCATCGCGAGAATTCCAGCAGGGCTGCTCAATGCAGCTCAATTCCTGATCAGAATGATTGCCCGCTGGTTCAAGAACTCATGAAGCTTGAACGAAGCAAACAGCAGCATTGGGACTGAGGGAGACATTTCGCTGCGTCTCCGAACGCTTAGAGTTGTTTGATTCGGATCGCGCGCCAGCGAATCTCATCTCCTGGCTGCTTGTCTTTGCCAATGCCATGAACCTGCAACGCTATGATTCCCTTCGGAGTCATTGAGTCCTTAAAGTCTGCAGCCTTCACCCCGTTGATCCATGTCTGAATATGGTCTCCACGGCACTCGATCCGCGCCTTATTCCATTGCTTCTGAAGAAAGGCGCCGCGAGCGGGTTCGTTCTCCTTCAAATCGAAAAGCCAGCCCCGCCGCGCCTCATCGTAGACCCCCCCCGTGTAGGAACGGGCAGAAGGATCGATCTCGTATTGGTAGCCGTACACGCGGTCGGCTGGAAACTTTTTGAGTTTACCAGCGATCTCTACCTCCAATTCCTTTTCTGCAATCTCACTCCGGAACTGCACTCCTGAATTCATGCCTTCAGCCACCTTGAATTCAAACTCCAGAACAAAGTCCCCATAGCTTCCCTCCGTGCACAAAAAACTATTCCCAGTGCCGGAGACGGTCTTTCCAACGATTTCATCCCCCTCGATCCGGTACTCCGCGGTACCGCTATGCTGCTTCCACCCCTCAAAGTTCTTCGAATTAAACAAGGGTTTGAATCCATCGTCCGCGAAGGCGAAGACGGACATGATTGAAAACAATACAGGCAAAATGGGGGATTTGAATTTCATGACACCCGACGTTATGTCCCATTTTTTCAAACTTAAAACCAATTCGCCGAAGTTCACCCAAGATTGACCCACGGACCGAAGCCCGACCGCCTCGAAAACTGGAGTCACTCGCCAGATTTAAAACAGCAACGACTAACAGTATTTTCAAACATCCACAGCCTCAACCG
>CAIWSO010000442.1 GCA_903915315.1 uncultured Spartobacteria bacterium
ATGAAAAAAATTCTCCTCCCCCAGCGGATGTCTGATCGGGGTTGATAGGGTATCGCTTGAAATGATCACCAAAATCCTACATATCATCGAGACCGTCATGAATCGCATTCACCCGCAGAGGCGCTTGCAGCCTTGTTTTGCAAAGCAGGAGGAGTTTGCCTTCACTAAGAATCAAAGAACCTTTCTTCTATGAAGACTCCCAGCACCAAAAGGCCCACCAGAAAAGCCAAGCGATGTGTATTCCTATATTCTCTACATGCCCTGTTCCGTTTTTTTCTACGGAATCCACACAAGCACGCTCGACCTCTGCAATCCAACCTGCTATTGTCAGACTTTTAGAAATCTCAGGCCTACTGAAAACTTAATACTGAAAACTTAATACTCTTTTCCCATGGCCTTCTACTACCGCAAATCTGTTAATCTCGGCCCGTTCCGGGTGAACCTAAGCAAGTCCGGCTTGGGGTATTCTGTTGGTGGTCGTGGATTCCGCGTTGGCACAACGGCGCGTGGGAAAAAATACACGAGCTTCAGCATTCCTGGGACGGGAGTTGGTTATCGCAAATCTGGCGCGGGCTGCCTTGTCCTCCTCGCTGCTGTTCCGGTTGGGATCGTTGCCACAAAACTTCTCCTCACTTCCTGAATCTCACCTGGAAACGCACACTCCGCACGGCCTCATCAGAACGCTTTCTCGCGCAGCGCGAGGGCAAGGATGTTGCTGCAGTCGATCTCCACTACCTCACCAGTGGCACCGTTGCCGGAACCGTGATTCTCCTGAAGGACGGGGGATGGAATGAGTCTGATGTGCCAGCGCTACTCGGTTCGCTGGATGAAGATTTCCTTCCTGATGTAGACCTCGATCACGGGAACCTCAACTACACCGTTGTCATAGGGCAAGTTCTCGGAAATTTCGAAGCGCAAAAAAATGCTGAATGAGTCCAAAATCCATAATTCAAAATCCATCATTACTCGCCCCAGCGAGCCTGTGCTTGGAAATTACGAGGCGGAGAAAAAACTATGAACACCCGAGGCCATTTGGCATTCGTCTTGGTTCCGCTGTAATTCTACGATAAAAACAGTCTGATGTCTTCCGGATTCGGACAATGAAACCAACACCGCACATACCCGTTTGCCATTTGATTGCCGGACCCAACGGCGCGGGCAAATCCACCTTCGCTCTGGAGCACCTGCCAGCTTTGGCAAAGTGCACAGAGTTTGTGAATGCCGATCTCATCGCCGCCGGTTTTTCACCCCTTGACCCCACTCGCAGCGCGCTTCGGGCTGGGCGTTTTGTTTTGGAGCGCATCAACGAATTTGGCCTAGCTAAAAAAACCTTCGGCTTCGAATCCACACTCTCCGGTCGAGGTTACCTCTCCACCTTAGCGAAATTAAAAAAAGAGGGCTTCCGCGTAGTGCTTTATTACCTCTGGTTACCATCGCCCAAGGTCGCCGTCGCTCGCGTCAAAGGGCGAGTGAAGCTAGGAGGCCACCATGTTTCCTCGGTCGACATCCGCCGAAGGTTCCAGCGCTCGCTTGATAATCTCCGCGCCTATTTTGCGATCGCAGACGAGTTCTTTCTCTTTGACGCATCCACTTGCCCTCCGAAGCCTGTTTTTTCGAAAACGATGGGCGGCTTCCAAATCGAAAACTCCATCACATTCCGGAAAATCTCACCACATATCGACCTGTCATGAAAACCGCTCACCAACGCATACAAGAAATTTCCAAGGTCATGAATAGGGCTGTCGAGAAAGCCGCTGAGAAGCATCGTCTCATGGGCGTTCCGATGGCCGTTTGGAAAGACGGGAAAGTCGTCGAGTTCCTGCCTGAACCCACCCGAGCCCCACGCCCGAAGAAAGAAAAATGACCCGAGGCAAAATCTGGAGGGCACTCCGTTGCCTTGCTTGCGCCCCGCTTGCTGCGCCCTTTGGGCCATCTTCGATTTGCTTCCCCTGCCAAACTTGTCCCACCGGAGTCCCGAAGCGCGCAGGAGGTTGCATCACGCCGGAGCCGCGAAGCGCGTAGGAGGACCACCAATTCAAAATCCAAAATCTAAAATTGGCCCCATCCTGTTAATTGACTCGCTTCCGCTCACCCTACGGGCTGCTTCCAACAGTCTCGGCATCGGTCCGATCCATGCAAATTCCCATTGCACTTCGGTTGCCCATTCGTAATTTCCCTATATGACCACCCTTGCCACAGTAGAAAACCTTGCACTGGAACTCCCTGAACACCAGAGGGCCACTTTGGCCATGCACATTCTGGATTCGCTGCCTGGGCTCTTTTCGGAGCCAGATGGTGGTCTTGCGGAAGCGAAGCGGCGGGATGCGGAGCTGGATGACAACCCCTCGATGGGGCTGACTCTCGCTGAATTTGATCAAAAAATTCTGAGTCGGCGAACACGGTGAATGTTTTTTTTCCATCCCCGGGTCTTCGCGGAAGTGGATGCCATCATGAGATATTACGAGGAGGTGGCGGATTCCCAGTTGGCGGATGATTTTTATGAGGAATTTCGAGGCAAGGTTTTAGAGGTCACTGATAACCCCGAGCATTTCAATGAGCGGGTCGGTGGTTACAAGCGGGCGAACCTGCAGAGGTTCCCCTACAATTTTCTTTTTCGCGAGACCGGTGCCGATATTCGGATTTTGGTTGTCCGTCACCACGCTCGCAATCCCCGGTATGGTGCCAAGCGAAAATAGCCAGCTTCTGGTGGAGTGCTTGGATGATGGCGAGAATCTCTTCGCGCCCATCCGGATCGCACCCGTGGGCAAGGAAAACGACGAAGAGTCGGAAGGCAGCGAGCCGTTGCTGGTGATCTCGGCGGAGGAGGCCGCGAAACAGGGCGCTGCGCCCGTGCAGTTGCGGGAGTCTTGCCGCTACTCGTATGAGATCGAGGGCGTCGAAAAAGGGCTCCATATCGAACTGGAGCCGAACCGTCTCATTTTTTGCGATACAAAAACATCCGGCTTCTCGAAACCCAGGCCTCAGCTGGCCGCCTGCACCTTCATTTAACGGAGAATGGCAAGCGTGTGGCCACGGGCATCGTGGGAAATGGGGAAATGGAACCGGGGCAGTGTGAAATGGCGCTAAGTTAAGACTCTTTTGGGACGGTTTTGAGGTTGGATTTTTTACGGGTTCTGGGAGCGAATTTGAGAAGGGCTTTTCCCAAGCCCGCGACCTCAATCGAGGCTTTAACGAATCTATTACAGCCGTAGATCTCGGCATCGAATTTATTCTCCGTCGTGTAAGTGAGCAATTGGGCCAAAAAGGCGAGTCCGTCACTATCGATCCGAGAACAATACCTCAGG
>CAIWSO010000443.1 GCA_903915315.1 uncultured Spartobacteria bacterium
AATGACATGGACAATGCATTAGCGTTCCTGCTCGCCAATGAAAAGCCCACACATGAGAGAAACATGCGAAGGTTAGCACCGAAGAGGAGCATCACGCTGTGAGCAAGGCCGCACCGAAAACACCAGCACTATCGCCGAGTTGAGGAGGAATGATGCGAGTGGTCATCTCAGAATTAAAGAGGTGCCGAAGAATCGCCTCTCGTGTCGCCTCATCATACAGTAAAGAAATATTTCCTACACCACCCCCAATGACAATCACATCGGGATCGAGGATATTCATGACTGCGGCAATAGCCTCGGCGAACTTGGATCGCAACAACTCGAGGGTTTGATTGGCCAGAAGATCGCCAGCAGTTGACCGAGAAACAATCTCCGGCAACCGCACTTTTTGGCCACCATTTTCATGGTAAAAGCGTTCCAATGAGGGACCGGCTATCACCGACTCGACACAACCTTTCCTCCCGCAGTAACACAAGCGGGATTCTCCACACAAGGGGTTGTGCCCCCACTCTCCAGCAATGCCATGGTGACCATTGAGGACCTGGCCATTAATAACAATCCCACCACCGACTCCCGTACCGAGAATAAGCCCAAGAACGACCTCGGCATTCCGCGCCGCTCCACATAAGGCTTCGGCAAGGGCAAAGCAGTTGGCATCATTCGCCATCACAACATCACATTTCAATGCGAGGGAAAGATCGTCTCTAAGAGGACGCCCATTCAAGCAAGTCGTATTGGAGTTTTTGAGCGAGCCCGTGATAGGTTCCACAACGCCGGGCGTTCCAATGCCGATGGTGGAGGGATGGGGTAACCCCGAAGACGACTCCAAATCCTGAATTACGGCAACGATTTGAGAAACGATGTGCTCGTAACCACGCGAAGCCTCCGTATCGCGACGAAGACGATGGATGGGTGAAGTGGGGTTCTGGGGATCCATTATGACCCCCTCCACTTTTGTGCCTCCCAAATCGATTCCCCAAAGCGGGGAATTCGAGATCATGTCGAAACGCGCATCGGCATGATCACGTAGAGGAACGGAGACTGGATTTTAATGACTCCAGGGCTCATCTCGTCGATCAGCTCGAGGTAGATCTCGTCATTGGGCAAATTGCGAAGCGGATCCATCAGAAACTCGGGATTGAATGCGATGGACATTTCTTTGCCGTGATATGGGATCGACATCGATTCCTTTGCTTCACCGACTTCGGGGGTATTTGCCGTGATATCAAGATTGTTTTTGGAAAGAGACAGGCGCAGCGAGCTTGTCTTATCGTTGCTCAAAAGAGCCACGCGACGAACACAGTTGTAAAGGGCTTCACGCTCGAGGGTGACACGTTCCGTGGCCTCGCCCGGGATCACTTGGCGGTAGTTGGGATAACTGCCCTCGACGATTTTGGAAACGAGTTGGCAACCGTTGAGTTCAAAAGACACGAGGTTATTCGAAGTCGAAATGACAATCGCGGAATCGTCATTGAGCAAGCGTTGAAGCTCGGTGACGGCCTTTGTTGGAAGAATGAAATCACGCTCGTGGCTCTTCGGGAATTCTAGTTCCGTCTCGAAAAGCGCAAGACGACGTCCATCGGTAGCGACAAGAGTGAGCTTGTTTTCTTGGAGCGAAAAAAGAATTCCATTGAGGACATAACGAGCCTCGTCATTTGAAATCGCGTAGGACGTCTTGCGCAAACCATCCTTGAGTTCACTTTGCTTGAGTGTGAGCGACTTTGGCTCTGTGAAGACGGGAAACGCAGGAAACTCTTCGCGGGGAAGACCGTAAATTTTGAAGAAGCTCGATCCGCAACGAATGGATGCAATATTTTTGCTGTCCACGTCGATGGTGATCTCGGAACTTGGCAACTCACGGATGATCGAAACCAACTTGCGTGCGGGAAGCGTAGTAGCACCGGGTTTCTCCACGCGCGCCTCTATGCGGCAGCGAATGCCAACCTCGAGATCGGTCGTTGTAAGTTGAACGCCGGATTCATCAGCCTCCAAAAGGACATTGGTCAGGACAGGTAGCGTCGGGCGAGTGCTAACGACGTTTTGAATTCGTTGTAATCCTTCGAGAAGGGCTTCTTTAGTGACCGCTATCTTCATGTGTAGGCGTTTGTTTAGGTAGGCGGGCCGCGAATGTCAATCTGAATGCCTTGGAATCATGCAACATTTTCGATCTTTTGCTGACCATGGTCACTCACGTAGATCAAAACGAAGCGGAGCATCGAACTGCGCCCCGCTGACGGCGTTTTTAATTCGGCACCGCCATCCGCCTTGAACGGCGGCACGATCGAGTCGCGGAAATCCGCTGCTCACTATCACGGAAACGTCGCTCGGACGCCCTCGACTATCAACCGTAATTCTTAAAGTGACAGTCCCCTCCTCTCCCGCCTCTCGTGACTCCACAGGGTATGCAGCGGATGGCTTCGTGATGAAGGCAGGTTTCCCGATTTTTTTGGAACCCGATTTACCAGATGCGCTGAAGTCGGATTGAGAAACACCCGATGACCTGGGTTCCGTTTTTTGTGACAAGGCGGGCTTTGAAGGACGGGCAGCGACCGATCTGGGTTTACTCGGTGGGCGTGACACAGGGGTTGGCTCTACTTTGGGTTGCGGAGTTGCTTCCGGAGCAGGTTTTTCAAATTCCGGAAGTTTATCAGAGGCGACCACTGGAATAGGCTCGGGCTCAGTGCCAGGCGATTCTAACTCGGACGTGGGCGGTGGGGGTTGCAAAGTTTCTGGAGATTCCAGAGGCGACTCGACGAGCGAGACCTCGACGCTCCCCTCCTCTCCATCAAAAACGTGAATCATTGTAGGAGAAAGCTTCCACCCGAAGAGGAACCAAGCGTGCACAGTAATGGCAAGCCCCGCACACACACCAAACCGGGTCGATTTTTTAGAAAGCAACACGAGAGAAGGAAATCCCATTAAATCAGGGCTTAGGTACCGGCGTTGTGGCAAAGGCGACCTTCGTAATGCCGAGTTTGCGGGTTTCATCAAGGACACCAATGGCTAGACCCAGACGGGCATTCTCGTCCCCATTGATCAAAATCCGCAAATCCGGATCCGCCTCTTTGAGAATACGAATCTGAGCAAAAAGGGCCTCCTGCGAAAGCTCAACTTTATTCAGATACATTTGCCCCGTCTCGGAAATAGTCACCATGATGTGATCTTTTTTTTCCTGAGCTTGGCCTGTGGATGCCCGGGGAACTACGACCGGGATCCCTTGTTGCTTCACCATGGAGAGGGACACCATCACAAACGTTGCTAGCAAAAAAAAGATGATATCAATGAGAGGAACAATCTCAATGCGGGCACGGCGCTTTTCACGAAACCTCGGAATATTCATGG
>CAIWSO010000444.1 GCA_903915315.1 uncultured Spartobacteria bacterium
ACTCTGAGCCCCATGGCGCGCAGTCGGTCTATGTCTGGTTCGACTAAGTTTTGTCCAGATAACTTATATTTTTCTAGTACTTCGTTATCGGGAGTACCGGTATTGATGAGGACGTAGTCGAATACTTTATCTTTGACTTGCTGGAGAATGGCGCTGGCGTGTTCGCTGGCGGATAGGTTGTCACTTTCTCCGGGTTGGGTCATGACGTTGCAGATGTAGACTTTGATGGCTTTACTGTTTTTGAGGGCTTCCTTCATTCCTGGAATCAGGAGGTTTGGAATTACTGACGTGTAAACGCTTCCTGGTCCGATGCAGATGAGCTCGGCGTCGGCGATTGCCTCTAATGCGGCGGGGTAGGCGCTTACATTTCCGGGGGACAGTTGCAGTTCTCGTATTTTCTTGCCGGCTTGGACGATGGCGGTTTCTCCGCTGACTTCGGAATCGTCGTCGAGCCTTGCGCGTAGTCCAACGTGGTCGAGAGTTGATGGCATGACTTTGCCACGGATTGCCAAAACGTCGCTTGCGATGTTGATTGCTTGTTCAAAGTCGCCGCGAGCTTGATCGACGAGGGCGGCGATGAGCAGGTTGCCCATTGAGTGCCCATTGAGCGCACCGCTTTCGATGAAGCGGTGCTGGAATAGATCGGTCATCGCTTTTTCTGCGTCGGCGAGGGCGACGAGGCAGTTGCGAATGTCGCCGGGGGGAATCATTCCTTTGTCTAGAATGAGTTGTCCGGAGCTGCCGCCGTCATCGGTTACGGTGACGATGGCGGTGATATTGGAGGAGTGCTGTTTGAGTCCGCGTAGCAGGGTGGAAAGGCCGGTTCCGCCTCCGAGCGCCACGATGTGTGGGCCTTGGGAGAGTTGTTGTTTACGGACGTAGGCACCTACTCTGCCGCCTTTTACTGAGGGGCTTAAGGTTTCGACGAAGTGAACGATCACGTTGCGTATTGCCAGTCCTGCCAAGAAGATTCCCAGGAGCATGAGAATGCCACCTAGCCAGTGAATGAACAGTTCGGTTTGGTCGGGGGTGGCGAACAGGCCAATTACGGTGGCGGTGGCGGTGTTGATTTCGCGGGTGATGGTTTGGATTTGGATATTAAATGCCATCACCGAGCCGGCGAAGACGGCGGTGAGACCTACGAGCACGAGTAGGACCGCCACTGCTGCGATACGAGTGGGCCCTAGAACGTGGCGGAGGCGAGGTCGTCGGATCAATCTTTTTCGTCCGGAAGAAATACTCCCAAGGCGCCGTTGATCAGCGAAATCAGGAGTGAAGCTACAAACGCGGCTATGAACCCTTGGAATCCTTGGTCATCTATTTCAAACCCTAGTTTGAATGATGCGGCAACGTAGAGTACAGCGGCGTTCACGGCAAGAGAAAAAAGTCCTAGCGTGATGCAACTGAGTGGCAGGGTGATGATTTTGAGGATTTTGCCTAGGGTTGCATTGAGGAATGAGAGGAGGGCCACGCCTAGTAGCAGGGTGATTGCTTGGCCAATGTCTAGGACGCGAACTTCGAATCCGAGGTTGAGGGATTGGCACAGGACTGACGCAGCAAAGACTGACACTGCTAAAAGCACCCATCTGAGTCCAAGTCGTTTCATATTTTCCCCATATGCATTATGACCCTTGTCATACTCTTATAACGCATGAGCGACGCATTGCCGGAAAAGAACAGGGCAAAAACACCAATGCTTCAGCAGTATTTTGCTGCGAAAGACGAGCATCCGGGAGTTTTGTTGGCGATGCGAGTCGGGGACTTTTATGAGTTCTATGGGGAGGATGCCGATGTCGCGGCGGCCGCGCTTGAAATTACTCTTACTGGGAGAGAGGATGGCGGAAATGGGAGAATTTCTATGGCGGGGGTGCCCTACCATTCGGTGGAGAAGTATCTTGCCCGACTGCTCCAAAAGGGACATAAAGTTGCGATTTGTGACCAGTTAGAAGACCCCAAAACTGTCAAGGGCTTGATTAAGCGGGGGGTGACACGAGTGATGACGCCGGGGACGGTTTTGGAAGATTCACTCTTGGAATCGGGAAGGAATAATTTTCTTGCCGCGCTCTGTGTGCAGGATGGCACTTTGGGCTTGGCGATGCTTGATCCCTCGACGGGCGAGTTTATGGTGACGGAGATTGCCGGGGCTGAATCGCAGGAGCGGTTATTGCAGGAACTGGCGAGGATACGTCCTAATGAACTTTTGCTCGGTAAAGATGCGGATGCTTATGCTGAGGTGGTGAGGATTTCTTTGGGCAGTACGGTGACTGAATTTACTCAGCCCCGTGTTGACCAGGCGACGCGAAAACTTACCGAGAAGTTTGGGGTGAGTTCGTTGAGTGGTTTTGGGTGCGCTGATAAGCCTACTGCCATTACCGCGGCTTCGATGATTTTGGCGTATGCCGAGCGAAACCATCTTAACCTTTCCCATTTGGAGGGGATTGCCACTTATTCTGTTGATGGGTTTATGCGGTTAGACCCTGCCACGAGGCGTTCGCTTGAGCTCACTCAGAATCTCTATG
>CAIWSO010000445.1 GCA_903915315.1 uncultured Spartobacteria bacterium
CCGCTTGATCCGGTGATGGAGATTTTTTGCTCTTTTCCGCTACCGAGATCCTTCGCCGAGACATTCAAGATGCCGTTGGCGTCGATGTCGAAGGTGACTTCAATCTGCGGGACACCACGTGGGGCGGCTGGGATGCCGTCGAGGTGGAAGGTGCCGAGGTTTTTGTTGTCACGGCTGAGCGGACGCTCGCCTTGGAGGACCTTGATTTCCACGCCGGGCTGGTTGTCAGCATAGGTCGAGAAGGTGTTGGTTTTGCGGGTCGGGATCGTCGTGTTGCGCGGGATCATCGGTGTGGCGATGCCGCCGGCGGTCTCGATCGCGAGTGTGAGCGGAGTCACATCGAGGAGGAGAACGTCTTTCACGTCGCCCTTGAGTACGCCGCCTTGGATGCCGGCGCCGATGGCGACGACTTCGTCGGGGTTCACGCCCTTGTGGGGCTCTTTGCCGATGAGTTCACGGGCCGTATTAACGACCTTCGGCATACGGGTCATGCCGCCGACGAGGACGAGTTCATTGACTTCGTCTTTCGACCACTTCGTGTCGTTCAAGCAATCCTTCACGGGTTTAAGCGTGCGCTCGAAGAGGTCGTCGGTGAGTTGCTCGAGTTTCGAGCGGGTGAGTTTCTTCTGGATGTGTTTCGGACCCGTGGCGTCTGCGGTCACGAACGGAAGATTGATCTCGTATTCTTGGGTTGAGGAGAGAGCGATCTTCGCTTTTTCGGCCTCTTCCTTGATGCGCTGAACGGCGTCGGGTTGCTTCGAGAGGTCGATGCCGGAATCGCTTTTGAACTCCGCGATGATCCAATCCATGATGCGGTTATCCCAGTCATCACCACCGAGGTGGGTGTCGCCATTGGTGGCGCGTACCTCGAAGACACCGTCGCCGATTTCCAGCGCTGAGATGTCGAAAGTGCCGCCGCCGAGGTCATACACAGCGATCTTCTCGTCTTTTTTCTTATCGAGTCCGTAGGCCAGTGAGGCAGCGGTCGGTTCGTTGATGATGCGCTTGACGTCGAGGCCGGCAATCTTGCCTGCATCCTTCGTCGCATTACGCTGTGAATCGTTGAAGTAAGCGGGAACCGTGATGACGGCTTCGGTGATTTTTTCGCCCAACTTCGCTTCCGCGTCGGCCTTGAGCTTAGCGAGGATCATCGCCGAGATTTCCTGCGGCGAGAAAGTCTTTGGCTTGCCTTCGATCTCCACTTGGATGTGGGCATCGCCATTGGCGGCTTTGACGAGTTTGTAAGGAACGCGATGTTCTTCCGCGCGGACTTCGTCATACTTGCGACCCATGAAGCGCTTCACCGAGAAAATGGTGTTCGCTGGGTTTGTGATCGCTTGGCGCTTGGCGGCTTGGCCGACCAGGCGCTCGCCGGATTTCGTGAAGGCCACGACAGATGGTGTTGTGCGTGCTCCCTCGGAGTTCTCCAACACGACGGGCTCACCGGCTTCCATCACCGCCATGCAAGAGTTGGTTGTTCCTAAATCAATGCCTAAAATTTTTCCCATAGAATTTAAAGTTGAGCTTTCCCTTTAGCAGGATGCGTTCCTACTTTGGGCGCTTTCTTTAAATCTATATCAGATAAATAATTGCAAAATACTTCCCTCCGCGCTGGCGCGCTATAATGCGCCAATGTGGCGCAATATCGCCCAGCGAGCGCGCAATTCTGTCACACCCTGTCTCACTTTGCGCGAGCCGCCGCTTTATCCCAAAAGCAGCTTGGTTTTGGATTTTTGGAAAGGGGAACAGGCGTCTCTCCGATCCGTAGGCTCTACGAGCTGGAGGCACCGCCTGTGCGAGTTGGCGTGCTCCTGGGTTTCAATGGACAGGGCGCGAGCAAAAGTAGACCAGTTCCCACACGGCCGGGACGGCCATGCCCCCTTCTTTTGTGATTCAAAGCCCAATTTCAAAAAGCGCCTTTTGCCCTTATCCCTTGGAGGCGAGATTCGAGGCATTTGGTGCAGCGAGGTCGAACGGGCGGTAGATGACGATGCCGTAGTGGTCGTCCGAGCCTCGGAGGTATTTTGAGATGCGGCCGTCGAGGATGACTTTGCGTCCGGCGCTGCGACGGGAGGTGGCGTGCATGAAGTGAACGCCATCGCTCTTGCGGACGGCGATGCCGACGTGGGAGGTGTAGGAACTCGAGTCCTTGCAGGTGATGGCGATGATGTCGCCGGTCTGGATGTGGCGCTCCGCCGAGGCGACTCGGGAGCGTGGGATGTGGTAGACAGGGAGAGCGGAGACTTTTTCCTGGATGACGGCCATCCGTGGGAGCAAAGAAGGATTATTGCGCAGGTAGCGGTAGCTTTTCCACGCCGTGGTCATCTCGTGGATCTCGCGCGAGAGAGGCTCGCCGCCGAGGGCCTTGGTGGGATTCGTGGAGAGGCCGCGCGCTTGGTTGTCCGCAAAAACCTCCTCCAGAAAATGCATGCGGGAGAGGAAACTTCCGTCGCAGCGGCCGTGGCGGTAGCGCTCCATTTCTACCAGCGCGAGCAGGTCGGCTGGACGATAATCGCTATCCTTCACACGAAGCATGCGGGCGAAGGCGAGAGAGACCTCGTAGAAGGTCCAGCAATCGAGGCCTTGGAGGTTCACCGAGGGGGACTCAATGTGATCGTGGACCTCCAGCGTGTAGTTCACATAGGGCGTGCCGAGAAGGGCGCGGCCGACCCGCGCGGTGCGCTCGCCGATGGGAAGAGTGGCCCAATTTTCGCGCGTCGCCTGCTTCACGAGGAGGTCAAATTTTTTCTGCCCTTTGAAGACAACGCTCATGGGGAGTCGAGGCTTGAACTCAGGGAGGGAGTCTGCGGCGGGAAGGGGCGCCGTCGCGGCGAACACAGCGAGACAGAGGAAAAAGCGATTTTTCATGTCAGGAGGTTCGACCGAGTCGGCGCGATGTCAATTTGGAAGATGCCAGGGCGCC
>CAIWSO010000446.1 GCA_903915315.1 uncultured Spartobacteria bacterium
CCTCCTTCTCCTCATCTTCGTCCTAGCGCTTTGGATTACCCGCAAATACCGCGAAGAGGACTAAACCTCGCTTCTCACGCAAGGCACAAAGCCCGACTCACGCAAGCCTCTCTCGCCGTGCGCGGCGTCCAATCAACCCTTCACCTCACTTCTTTTTCCAACTCTTGACGGATTTCCGCCAGCGTCCGGCGATCACTTTGCCATTCGCGAATCCGCCCCACCCGTTCAGCCGTCTGGGGTATAAAGAGTTGATACCCCGCCTCCGTCGTATCAGCAGGCTCCAGCAAACCCTGTTTCATCCAGTGCCGCAATGTGGCGAGGGTCTCACCTGTTTTCTTCGCTAGATCCCCGATACGGAGGAGTTTCGACTCGATAACCTCTTTCGGTCCTTCACCGCCTAGAGCTTGGAAGTAAATCGCAAACGATCGTTCCACACTTCTGGATATGATTTTCAAGTAGTCCTCCTTGCTCCCGCCGAGTTGGGCTTGCTCAAGGGATTTCAAATACGGCACCCTGTCGCGTGTGCGGATCAGAGCCGGTGGATAACCATTTTGGAGAAGGATCAGATTCATCAGCAACCGCGCGGTTCGGCCATTCCCATCGATAAAGGGATGGATCGTCACCAAGCGATAGTGGGCTTCTGCGGCGATTTCGACAGGGTGACTTCCTGCCATCGCAAGCGGATCACGGAAAAAATCCGACATCAATATTGCCACCTTGGCCGGATTCGGTAATACAACCCTCGATCCCGAAATCCGCACCGGGATCTCCCGATAGCGGCCGGCACTCGCATCATCGATGCCCCGAAGAATCATGGAGTGGAGATCCAGTAAAATATGCTCCGTGAGGGTTGATACCGGCGAACGGGCGATCTCGAGCACCTTGCGGAGGGCGGCTGCGTGGTTTGTCGCTTCCAGATGCTCCGCCAGCGTTTTTCCCCCTACTGTCAGCCCCTTCTCCACGACCACCGCCGTCTCAAGTCGAGTCAGTGTATTACCCTCCAAAGCATTGCTTGTATAGGTCAGTTCGATCAAAAACCACCTCTCCAAGTTGTGCAGAACCTCTGGAGAAAAGGGACGAGATTCATCAAGTCGCCGCTTTTTTTGGATTAGGGAATCATATTTCATAATGAAACCATAAACCATCACCTTTTGGTTTCAATAGTTTTATTTCCCGTTTTCTGGATCCGACAGTCTGTATTGCTAAACCTGAAAAGAGTTTTTTAGACAGAATCGAGACCTTGGGAAAGGTCGAGATAGACCAACCGCAGGTTGGCCCGAAGGGCGAGCTGAGCGGGAGCGAACGAGTCAACCGGAGCGCAGCGGAGTCACGAGTCAATTCAGAGCGTTAGTCAGGAGTTACAAGATTAACAGGAGTGGTTTCCGAACGCGATGGACCAGTCTTTCTCGACCAAACTTACCTCCACAATAAATTTGCCATCAATGTTTTTCGACATATGAAAGAAAATGCAGCCCCCCCAGTTCACGCCGCAGCGTGAACAATCGAAGAAGCATCGCGAGATTCAAGGTAAGGAGAAGGAAATCATGTCAGTTGGTGACTCCTTTTATTACCAAATCCCGGTATCCCTCCAGAGTTTCAAATTGCTTGTCTTTCGCCAATGTTTTCACTCCATGGCTAAATGCACATGAAGCAATCATTAAGTCACTTGAGGGGACGGGGGTTCCCTTGGCCCGACAGATGCGGGCAAGGCGAAATGAATACTCCCAAACTTCTTCAGACATCGGCAAGCACCGCAAAACCGCGCTCAAATCCGTCAAGTCGTCTTGATCCTTTTTCGAGCCAGCACCCATCCACAACTCCGCGATAACCACAGGACATAGAACCGCCGCCCCATCCAAAAGCAAACTACGGACTTTTTCCTTCATTTCTGCTTCCCCATCACGGCGGAGGTATTGAATCCAACTCGATGTATCGACCAGCGTCATTCCGGTTTCTCCTGAAGCCGCAGGGTTTCCAAATCCGCAGCTGTCATGAATGTTTCAGAATTTCCCAATCTCATGGCCATCTCGCGCATTCGCCCACGCCGCGAGAAATCATCCAAGGCAGCCAGCACCGCAGCGCGTTTCGTCTTCGCTCCAGCCAACCTCATTGCCTCACTCAGCAAACCGCTTGGAATATCCAAAGTCGTTTTCATATGGAAACAATCATACGATTTTAAATACAAATCAACCTA
>CAIWSO010000447.1 GCA_903915315.1 uncultured Spartobacteria bacterium
CGTCGCCGGGGAAGGCCTCGAAATTCACGCGGGATACAATGTCCCACTGAAAGTAGGGTTACTGCAGGCGTCGGAACGACACCACGGCGCGGTCTTTCAGCAATCCATCAGGAGTCTGATCTTCGAAAGGAATCGGTTTGAGTTCAGCTGCACCTCCCTTCGACGGTTTTGGTGACTGCTGTCCGAGGTTTTCCCCGGCTTGGAGTGAAGCAACGAGAGCGAAGCTCAGGAGGAGTGTTTTTGCTTTCATGTTTTGGATTAATGATGATGCGGCTTCTTCATCAATTGCTCTTCGCTGCGGGAGGGGGTTCTTCGCGGGCGAAACCGAAGTCGATGTATCGGCCGCCGTAGGCATTGCGGCAGTGGATGGCCACAGTGTTCTTTCCGGGCTTGAGTGTGCCGAGCGCGGCGGGGGTGATGCGGAAGGCTTCGTATTGCGCCGTGGAGCCACCGAGTTCGCAGGCGGGGACGCCATTGATGTAAACTTCGCAGTCGTCATCGTGATGCACCCACGCTTGGAGGTTAGTCAGGTCGCCGGCCGGAAGTTCGATCTCGCGGCGGAGCCAGATGTCGGAAGTTTCCCATTTTGTGCCGATGGTGGCTGACGGCATGCCGGGCGTGCCGAAGCCGGAGCGGCCCATCTGCCAGGCGCTGTCATCGAAGCCGGCGCTGAACCACTCGCCATCGGGTTTGGTGGTGGTGTAGCGCCATTCGGCGGGAGCCTTGTCGGCGGCGGGGACGACGGGGGTGAACTTCGGAGCGACAGGTATGGGCGCCCACTTGGCGGCTTTGGTGGTGTCGCGTGATGCCCATTTTTTCCAAGCCGGCTTGTCGTAGAGCATTTGGGCGAAGACGCCGCCCACGACCGGGCGGGCGCTGAAGCGGATCTTCCTGGGGTCCTTGGTTTGATACCAGTCGGCCATCGGCGAACGGTCGGGGGTCTCGTTCGTGAAAGCAAAGACGGGATCGATCAATGCCTCAAAGTCGGCACGGTTTTGGGTCAGCGTGGCGGTCCAAGTGATCCAGTCGAGCTTTGTGTAGGTCTGGCGGATGTCGAGCGGCAGGCCGTATTTGTTTTGGATCTTTTTGTAGTAATCCATCTCCTTGCGCAGCGCCTCGTCGGGGAAGAGATTGAGGCCGAGGATGCGGTCCCAGATGAGGTTGTATTTCTGGCTCCAGGTGCCCGGTCTGTCGAAAGCGAGGCGAAAATGGTCGCCGTCATCGGCCTCCTTCACCCAGCGTGCGGCAAACTCCTTGGCGAGGGTGGAATACTCCTTGGCCTTGGCGGTGTCGCCACGTATCTCGCAGAGTTTGCCGAACGCGCCGAGGGCGCAAATCGCCTTGGCGCTCAGGTTGACATTGTGGGCCAGGTGGCCGGCGAAGTCGTCGGTGCAAAGCTGGTTCTCGGGATCGAAACCCTTGTCCTTGAGATATTCCGCCCATTGCTCGATTTGCTTCCAGTAGAGGCCGGCGAAATCAGCATTGCCCTCCATCTGTGCGATGGCGGCCAACAGGCAGAGGAGGTTGCCGCTTTCCTCGACCGGCATCTGGTTTTTCTCGCCGGTCTCGCCATCGCCGTAAACCTGGCCGTTGGCCATCGGGTAAATGCCGAGGTCGTGCGGTGCGAACGGGAATTTCCAGCGCTCGCTGGCGGCGTAATTCATGAATGGAACCAGAAAAGACTTCGCCACAGACGGGCCGAAAAGCAGGAACTGCGGGGCCATTGGATAAAAGACATCCGCGGTGCCGATGCAACCGTTGGAGTGGGTTTCTTTGCAGAACTGCATCGGTTGGCCGTTGTCGTCGGCGACGAATTTGCCGGCGGCGAAGCACTGGCGGTAAGCGAGGGCGCTGAGTTTGGCATACTTCGCGCCGCCAGCACGGGTGAGATCGGCCATGAGTTCGTCGTCGAAGGCCGTGCAGCGCTTCACGAGCGAGGCGTATTCCTCCGCGCCAGCCTTGAGCAAGTCGGCGGCTTCCCAACCATTGCGCCGCCAGTAGGGGCGGAGGTTTTTCTTCATGAACTGGATGGAGTAGAGATCGTCGTAGGCGAGCATGAGCCAGCGGGAGACGGGCTGGTCGGTGACTTTGATGCCATCGAACCGGATGTTCAGGTTGGATCCTTGCGCCTTGCTCGAAACTTCGTTGGAGCCGGCGGGGATTTGAGGCGAGGTGCCGACCGTCGGGTTCTCGGAAGCCGGCGCAGCCAGATACAGGTAGCCCCAGTCGATGCGAATATCGTCGCCCTTCTTTAACAAAACCGGCTGCTCGACCGAGCCGACCCGCACGCCTCGCAGCGAAGGGTCGAGCTTGGGATTTGAGAAAACCACCTCTTGGTTTGCGGTGTTGACCGCGATCTCGGCGAGGGCCTCGAAGCCCAGGGAAACATCGTGGGTCTTCCCATCGGTGGAGCGGAGATCGTAAGTCACATAGGTCAAAGGACGGGAGAGCATGTCCATGTCCTCCGGCAAAGCCGGGGTCATAAAAGTGAGCGTCAGCGACACGCCGGCGCTTTCGAAGGTGTAAATCGTGCGAGTCGGCAGCACCGTCAGGCTTTTCTGCTCCATCACCTTCTCGCCGGGTGTTCCCTGTCCCATGACGCGGTAGTCCCTGCCGTCGATGCGCACCGTGCTTCGCAGCCGATGCGGCTTGCCGGTCCAGTGCGTGGTTTCGACATCGGTGAGTTTGTCGCCGGGCGACCAGATGCTGAAGTAGGGATCGCAAGCGACGAGAGGCACTGACGGCGGCCGGAGCACAGGGTCTGCGGCGGTAGTGGAGCTGAACAAGGGAAGGCAGGCGGACAGAAACATCGCGCCAGCCAGGATTGTTTTACGATTCATGGTCATGGTTTGGTTGGTTGAGTGGATGGGAAATTACTTCTTGGGTTGTGTGGACGGTGGCTTTGCCGACTTGCCTAATCACGCGTGATGGTTTCGTCCAAGTTCAGGATGGCAGACATGGTGAAGGAAAGAGCGGCTAGCTCGGTGGGCGGGACGGATTTTTCGCGGGGCGTTTCGCCGTAGGAGAGGAATTTCTCGGCATTGGCGGGTTCGGCGTTGAATCGGGCGAGGTTTTCGTTGCTGAAGGAAATCCAGCTCTGGATTTCCCTATCCTTCGGATTGCGGCCAGTGGCAAGGCGGAAGCCGCGGCGCAGGCGCTCGTCGAGCTTTTCCTGCCAGGGGCCGTTGATGTCCTTGAAAAGCCGCTCGGCGAGCTTGCGGGAGAACTCAATGTAGGTCTCGTCGTTCATCAACACGAAAGCCTGCGTGGGGCTGTTTGTCAGAGCCCGGCGGGTGATGCAAAACTCGCGCGAGGGGGCGTCGAAGATTTCCAACTGCGCGGGGGGCACGGATTGTTTCCAGAAAGTGTAGAGCCCGCGGCGGAAGAGGTTTTCGCCCGTGTGGCGGGTGTAGACGCCGTAATTCGAGACGGTGTTCATGGCTTTTTCCTTCCAGATTTCGGGCTGGTAGGGCTTCACTCCCGGGCCGCCGATTTGTTCGTTGAGCAGGCAGGAGGCGGCGAGGGCGTTGTCGCGGATCAACTCGGCGGGGAAACGGTAACGCGGCGCGCGGGCGAGGAGTTTGTTTTCGGGGTCGATCTCCTTGAGATCCTCACGGTGTTTGGAGGACTGGCGGTAGGTGGCGCTCATGACCATGTTTTTCATCGAGCGCTTCATGTCCCATTTGTTCTCGCGGAAATCCACGGCGAGGTAGTCGAGAAGCTCGGGATGCGTCGGCAGGGAACTCTGAAGACCGAAATCCTCGGAGGTTTTCACGATGCCGTTGCGGAAGAGTTGTTGCCAAAGGCGGTTCACCTGCACACGGGCGGTGAGAGGGTTTTCAGGAGCTACGGACCACTGCGCGAGGCCGAGGCGGTTTTTCGGGGCATCCTTTGGAAGCGGCGGTAGGGCGGCTGGAGTGGTGCGCTCGCGCGGACGGTTCTTGAGCGGTTTGTCGTAAACGCCGCGTTCAAGAACGAAGGTCGGCACGGGGGTCGCGCGCTCCTGCATGACCATCACGCGGGTGGCGCAGTTGTCGAAGTGGTTTTTGAAGTAGTGCGCGCGGGCGAGGTCGAGGCCGGTGACAGGGGATTTGCCGGCGGCGTTGGCCTTGGCGGCGAGCCAAGTGTCGTTCATCCAAGAAAGACGATCCTTGTTTTTAAACAGGGCCAACCAGTCGTCGATGCCATGCGGGTTGTTCGCGGTGGCGACCCGTAAGCTATTCGATAGCGCGCATCCGTAGGTGGCCTCGGAGCCTTGGAATTTGAGTTTCACGATGAGCCTCGCGCCCTTCGCCGGAGTCACTGGGGCGGCGAGTTGGAAGAGGACGGTGCTGTCGATGCCGGAGACTCCGAGTTTCCAACTATTGGCCGGATCGGCGGCTTGCGCGGCGGCGAGTTCGGGGGTGAGCCCTTGGAAAGTGGAGCGGATGGCGGTCACGAGCAGCGGTTCTCGTTTACCGCCTTGCTCCAATTCGAGCGTGATGTCGGGCAGGGCTTGCCTGATGGTCGCAAAATCCAGTTTGAGCACGGAATCCACGCTTTCGACTTGGTAGTTCCAGAGGTAGCTGAACGGATTCACGGAATCCACGCGCACGGTGTTCATGGGCGTTTCCGGCAGGGCAAAC
>CAIWSO010000448.1 GCA_903915315.1 uncultured Spartobacteria bacterium
CCGGCAATCGGGTAGGCGATTTGCTCCGGGTTGCTGTTGGTATCGACGATGGCGATGACCGGGATTCCAAGGCGGTTGGCTTCGGCAACAGCGATTTCCTCGCGAACGGTATCAATGACGACCATGACGTCGGGAAGCTTAGCCATTTCGGCGATGCCGCCGAGATTGTGGAGCAGCTTGGCACCCTCGCGGCGAATGGACGAAGCCTCGGCTTTGTTGATCTTGGCGAAGGCCGGAGATTTCTCAAGGGCTTGAATCTCTTTGAGGCGGGCCACGCTGCGACGGATGGTGGTGAGGTTGGTGAGCGTTCCGCCCAACCAGCGCTGGTTGACATAGAACTGACCGGTCGCTTCTGCTGCTTCGGCAATGGCGCCTTGGGCCTGTTTTTTAGTTCCGACAAAGAGAACTTTTCCACCATTGCGGACGAGGTCGCGGAGGTATTTGGTCGCGCTATCGATCTGCTCGACGGTGAGCCCGAGGTCGATGATGTAAATCGAATTTTTTTCCTCGAGGATGTAATCGCGCATTTTGGGATTCCATCGCTTGGTCTGGTGTCCGTAGTGGACGCCGGCCTCGAGGAGTTCCGTCATGAGTTCGACGCTTGGTTGGTTTGCTGTGGCTTCTGACATGATATGGGTGGTGGATTAGCTTGCGGCTTTTTGTGATTCTTTTTTATCGGCTCCGAAAGCGTCGCCGACTTGTGTGATTTCGATTTTGCGGTTTGTCTCAAAGCCGGTGCCTGCGGGGATCAGGTGGCCCATGATAACGTTCTCTTTGAAGCCGCGGAGTCGGTCGACCCTGCCAAGAGTGGCGGCTTCGGTCAAGACGCGTGTTGTGTCTTGGAAGGATGCTGCGGAGATGAAGCTGTCGGTCTCGAGCGCGGTTTTGGTAATACCGAGAAGAACAGGGCTCGCCTCGGCTGGCTTTCCGCCCTTGGCAATGACCTCTTCGTTTTCTTTTTCGAATGCGAGGCGGTCCACTTGATCTCCCCAGAGGAGGCTGGTGTCGCCTTGCTCGGTGATTTTGACCTTGCGCAACCTCTGACGAACGATGATCTCGATGTGCTTGTCGTTGATTTCCACGCCTTGCAGACGGTAAACCTCCTGAACCTCGTTGAGGAGGTGTTCTTGGAGTTCCTGTGGTCCGCAGATCTCGAGGATTTCATGCGGAACGACTGGCCCTTCTGTGAGCTGCTGGCCTTTCTTAACGAGATCGCCTTTGAAGACGATGATGTGCTTGTTGAGCGGAATGAGGTGCTCTTCCTCGGCACCGGTGTCAGAGTCTTTGACGATAAGACGGCGCTTGGCGCGGACTGTGCCACCGATTTCAACGACGCCGTCAATTTTGGCGATGTCGCAGGCATCCTTCGGACGGCGGGCTTCGAAAAGCTCGGCGACGCGTGGGAGACCACCGGTGATGTCTTTTGTCTTGCCAATCTTACGAGGTGTTCGAGCGACGCGTTGTCCGGCTGGGACTTTGGCGCCTTCCTTGACCTCGATGTGGGCTCCGGCTGGAATCGAGTAGCTGGCGAGCAGATTTTTCGCCTCGTCCACAACGATGATCTGGGGATGCAGATCTTCTTTGTGCTCGATGACGACATTTCCACGAA
>CAIWSO010000449.1 GCA_903915315.1 uncultured Spartobacteria bacterium
CGATGAAAAAATAAGCCCCGATTTCGGCTCCAGGATGAATGTCGATTCCGGTGCAGGCGTGGGCCCACTCGGTCATCATTCGAGGCAGAAGTGGAATTTTTTCGAGGTAGAGCAAATGAGCGCAACGCTGAATCGCGATCGCTTCCAGAAAAGGATATGAAAGAATGATTTCCTCATTACTCACCGCCGCCGGATCGCCCTCGTAAGCGGCGATAATGTCCGTTCGCAGCAACTCCCGAACGCCCGGAAGAGCTTCCAAAAACTGCAACAAGAGCTCGCTGGCGCGGGATTTGGGGCATTCAGGGTCGGAAATCCGAAGGCTTTTGAAAATTTGGTCCTCGAGTTGGTCGGCTAGGGCTTGAAGGCGTGTTCCAGTGATCTCGGCGAGTTCGCTTTTGTGAATCGGGCGCTCGTCGTGAAATCCCGGAAAAAGGAATTGCAGCAATTGCTCGCAGAGGCCCGCCAGAGCACGCTTGGAGGGCAGATTATGTCCATCCGTATTATTCAGCCCACCCACCAACTCATAGGAGGTGAGAATCTGACTGGCGATATCTGTCAACCGGCTTTGCATGTCGGGAGACTATGTGGATTCGCCTTTTATGTCGAGAATCAGGTGCAATCAGGCTTGGTCATGATCGGGAGGCAGGGCCCCGACTCCCGCGCGGCAACGGTAACCCGCAGCGGAGTATCCGGTTTTGGTGTCGTAGACGGATTTGACATTTTTCAAAACATCTTCGACTGCATCTTGCTCCACCAGAGCGACTATTGCACCTCCGAAACCGCCACCAGTCAAACGCGCACCGAGGCAGCCTTTTTGTTGGATGGCGAGTTCGACCAGCAAATCCAACTCCGGCGTGCTGTTTTCAAAATTCTCCATCGAACTACGGTGAGAAGCTGTCATCAGTTGACCGAGCTTTTCTCCATGCCCAGCCCGAAGCGCTTCGATCGCTTCGAAAACACGCTCATTTTCACCCACCACGTGACGGGCGCGACGCTTCGCCAGAGCGGGAAGATCAGCGGCTTCGAGTGCGGCACTGGTCGTGTCGCGGAGCGCCTCAACGCCCATCGCTGCGGCTGCCGCAAAGCACTGCTCGCGGCGCTCGTTATATTCTCCACCAGTCAGAGCATGTTTGACGGAAGAATTGATGATGAGCAAACCGAGATGGGCAGGAAAAGGAATCTCCTTCACCGACTCCGCACGGCAATCCAAATAAACCAGATGATCCTTTCGTCCAAAAACCGAAGAGGCTTGGTCCAGGAGCCCGCAATTCACTCCCACAAATTCATTTTCCGCGCGGCGGCAAAGTTTGGCGATCTCCATCCGGGAGAGGGCGAAAGGATAGAGGCGCGAGAGAAAAACAGCCGTCGCCACCTCGAGTGCGGCCGAACTCGAGAGTCCCGCGCCACTTGGGAGAGTGGACTCATACTGCACCGCAAATCCCCCCGCTTCAGCACCCGAGCGGGCCAGCATTTCCGCAACGCCGAGCGGATAGTCGGTCCAATCGTGGCGGGGTTTTAAACCCTCATTCCGATTCAGCGTCACCATATCGCCCATATCCCCGCTGCCGAGTTGCACCTCTCCGTTGGCAAGGCGGCAACCGGTGGCGGTCACCCCGAGTTGCAAAGCCGCCGAGAGGACAACACCTCCATTGTAATCTGTGTGATTTCCGAGGATCTCCACGCGACCGGGGGCGAAGGCAGTTGCATTAGTCATATGCCTCATCATTCCGAGTGCCTTGGCGCTTGCCAAGGATGAATTCCATGTCAGGATTAAAAGTGTAATCCACCAATAAAATTATGTCTGACACAACTGAATCCAATACAGCGGTGAAAAAACTCGAAAGCAGCACAGAACACGCCAAAAAAGCGCTCGATGCGGCAG
>CAIWSO010000450.1 GCA_903915315.1 uncultured Spartobacteria bacterium
AAATTGGCAACTCATCAGTGGTCAGGGAACCGATGAAACGATTCTCACACGACTGCTCGTGGGTTTCTTGTCGCGTTGAGGAACAGCGCAACCCAGTTTAACCACAGAGGACACAGAGAGCCCAGAGAGTTATTTGAAATTCAAAAGTCTTATTAGTTATTTCAACCTGCTAAGACTCAGAAATACACTTCTGTGCATCTTGCCAATCCTGATACCTAGTCCACTTTTGTGATAAGCCCGAAAACAGATTTTTAGACAGGAGGACAGATTCGAAGCGCAGCGAAGAAAGAATGCCAAAGGCAGCCCAAAGGGTGAACGCAGTGAATCAATTTACAGGATTAACAAGAGCGGATTCCGAAAGCGGCGAACCCCACAAAACGATCCAATTGGATTCGCTCTAATTCATTCACGCTCTGTGCTCTCTGTGTCCTCTGTGGTTAATTCCGCTGGATTCGGGTTAAACTGAGGATAGGGATAACGCCGTAAAAAAATCAGAATAAAGCCATTTGGGCGGCTTCGGGATCGGGGACGAGGCGTTTGCGCGGCGATGGAGCGCGGGTGGGTTGGCCTTCCGCATTGAGTTCGGATTTTTCGAGGTTGTTGAGAATTTCTCGGGCACGCGCAATGATCGAATCAGGGAGTCCGGCTAGTCGGGCGACTTGGATGCCGTAGCTTTGATCGGCGCGCCCAGGCAGGATTTTTCGGAGGAAGATAATTTGGTCGTTCCATTCCCTGACGGCGACATTGAGATTTAGAATCCCAGTGCGGGTGCGCTCGAGGTCGGTGAGTTCGTGGTAATGGGTGGCGAAGAGGGCGCGGCAGGAGATCTGGTCGTGAAGGTATTCAGCGACGCTCCAGGCAATCGAGAGGCCGTCGAAGGTCGAGGTGCCGCGCCCGATCTCGTCGAGAATCACAAGGCTGCGCGAAGTCGCATTATTGAGGATGTTGGCGGTTTCATTCATCTCGACCATGAAGGTGGATTGACCACGGGCGAGGTCGTCGCTCGCTCCGACGCGGGTAAAAATGCGGTCAGCGAGTCCGATGCGCATGGATTTGGCCGGCACATAACTACCGGTTTGCGCTAGGAGGGTGAGGAGGGCGACTTGGCGAATGTAAGTGGATTTTCCCGCCATGTTCGGTCCCGTGATGATGGCGAATTTTTTTCCATCCGTACCGAGGTCGGTATCATTGGGAACAAATCGATTTCCCTCATTGAGCTGATCTAGTACGGGATGACGCCCCTCCGTGATATGAAGAATATCGGAATCATCAATCTCCGGGCGGCAGTAATCGTGGAGGCGGGCGGTCTCAGCAAAGGAACAGAGGACATCCAGAACGGCGAGGGTATTTGCGGTTTCCTGTAGGAGAGGGAGTTCAGCAAGGACGGCGGAGCGGAGTTCTGCAAAGATCTCGATCTCACGAGCGCGGGAACGTTCTTCGGAACCGAGAATCTTTCCTTCGACTTCTTTGAGTTCGGGAGTGATGAAGCGCTCACCACCCACCGTGGTTTGTTTGCGAATGTAGTCCTCGGGAACCGCGCCCAGATTAGATTTCGTGATTTCGATGAAGTAACCGAAGACGGATGTGAAGCGGACTTTGAGGGATTTGATTCCCGTGCGGTCGATTTCTTTTTCTTGGAGGGCGGCAATCCAGTTTTTTCCTTCGTGGGACGCTGAGCGGAGTTCGTCGAGGGTGGGATCGAAGCCGGGTTGAATGAACCCTCCTTCGCGAATCGCGGGGGGAGGAGTCTCGACGAGAGCCCGCGTGAGCGTATCGGACAACTCGGGCAGGGCGTGGAGACGGGAAAGGGAATCGGAGAGAAGGTGCGAGGGGATAGAGAGTTTCTGTCCGCCTCCGAGGCTGGCCGCCAAGGCGGGAATGCGGGACAAAGACTGAGCGAGGGTTGCGAGGTCGCGGGCATTTCCCGATGGGCCATGCAGTCGTGCCGTGGCGCGCTCGATGTCACGGATTTCGGAAAGGCGGGCTCGCAAGTCGCCGAGAAGCATCGCATCGGAAAGCAGGGAAGCGACGGCATCTTGTCGGCTCTGGATTTCAGCGGCATCACGCAGGGGGTGGAGTATCCACTCACGCAGAAGGCGGGCTCCCATCGGGGTGGATGTGCGGTCCAGCGCTCCAAGGAGAGTCATGCTGCGGCCGGCGCGCGAGTTGACTAGCTCCAAGTGGCTTTGTGAGGCAGCGTCGAGAATCAGGAACTGGCTACAGCGGTAGGGTTGGAGTCGGTTCAGGTGACCTGCCTGACGGCGCATCTGTCGGGTGATGTAGTGAAGGAGGGCGCCGGCGGCACCAGTGCCTGCCGGAAGATCGGCGCAACCAAATCCATCGAGCGAGTGAACTTTGAAATGCGAGCGGAGGATATCCGTGGCCGGTTCGGATTCGAAAACATAACCATCAAGGACCGAGCGGGGGTTGATGGTCGCGAACTGGTCGGCCTGATGGTCGGGAACGAGGATTTCGGATGGAGAGACGCGAGCGAGTTCGTCGAGCAGGGACGGAAGGGAAGCCAGTTCCGTGAGGCGGAATTCGCCCGTGCTGAGATCGCAAAAAGCCATCCCGAAGGCATCGCCGCGCGAGCAGAGCGCGGCAAGGTAGTTTGGTTTTCGATCGTCGAGGCCGAAGTCATCCAGAGTACCTGGGCTGAGAATCTGGGAGATTTCGCGACGGACGAGTTTGCCTGACTGAACCTCGCCGACCTGATCGCAGATCGCTGCACGCCATCCAGCGGCGACGAGTTTTTCGATATACCCTCGGGCGGCGTGGTAGGGCATCCCGCACATCGGCGTCGGCCCACGCTTCGTAAGCGCGAGATTGAGCAGACGAGAGGCTTCGACGGCATCTTCCCCAAACATCTCATAAAAATCTCCGAGGCGGAAAAGGAGAAGCGTGCCCGGAGGCAATTCACGCCGGAGGGCGTGATATTGCTGCATCATGGGTGTCAGCGTTTCGGTGGACATCGCAGAAATTAGGAATTTCTCAGAAAAGCGGCGAGCGGACTTGTCGGCGACGCTTGATCGAGTCGCATGGGAAGACCTGCCTCAAAGGCTTCGCGGGCGGCTTCCACAGTGACACGGAAGGCATGTGCCATTCGGCTTGGAAGGGTCGCCGCAGCGATGGCGGTATTCACCAGAACGGCGTCAGCGCCCATTTCAAGGGCTTCTGCAGCATGGCTGGGAGCGCCGATGCCGGCATCCACGATAACGGGGACCGAGGCTTGCTTAATAATGATTTCGATCTGGGATCGTGTATCCAGTCCGCGATTGCTTCCGATGGGAGAGCCGAGCGGCATCACGGTTGCCGTGCCCACATCCTGCAAACGTCGGGCGAGGACGGGATCGGCATTGATGTAGGGAAGAACAACGAATCCTTCTTTCACGAGTTGGGTCGCGGCAGCGAGTGTTTCAATCGGATCTGGCAGGAGGTAGTGGGGGTCCGGATGGATTTCGAGTTTCACCCACATGGGAAGTCCCGCTGTGGCGGCGAGGCGGGAGAGGCGAACGGCCTCCTCCGCATTCATCGCTCCGCTGGTATTCGGTAGAAGCAGGTATTTTTTAGGATCGATGAAATCGAGGATGTTCGCGTAAGGGTCGTTTTTTCCACTCAGGTCAGCGCGGCGAAGGGCAACGGTGACAATTTCTGCGCCGCTGGCGTCAAGCGCGTCCCGCATCGCCTCATTCGAAGAGAATTTGCCGGTGCCTAGAAGGAGTCGCGAGGAAAACTCGCGTCCGGCGATGGTCAGTTTTTGATTCACAGTGGGTGAATGATGGGGGTGGAAAGGGCTTTTCCGCAACAAGTATGATGCGGAGATTTTGTATGAGTCCGCGATCGAATGGATGCGTGGTTTATCTCGGACTCAGCAGAATTGACCACAGAGGACACAGAGGGCGCAGAGAATCAGATATTTAAACTTCGACGAGGATTCAATGTCTTGTGTTAAATTCAATAACATCGAATGCATGCCTGTGAATCCTTTTAATCCCGTCATCCTGTCTGAAAATCTGTATTCAACTCTAGCAGCAGGTATTTCCGCCGCAGCCGCAGGATCCCGTGGCATCGGGAAGGACTTCCTCGGCGGGATCAATCTGGATTGTCTCGAGTTG
>CAIWSO010000451.1 GCA_903915315.1 uncultured Spartobacteria bacterium
CTCCCATGCGCTCCAACGCAAACCCCTTGCCGATGGCCCCAAGATCCAGCACGCGCCCGGCTTCGAGACATTTGACGAGTGGTCTGTGCTCATCGAGCGAAACGACCCCGCGCAGCGTTCCCGCGACGCCAGAACCCGACTTCACCGCATCGATCATGGTGCCCGCGCAGGGATCGAACCGGCCGCCTGTTGCAACCGAAGCCTCGATCGCCAAGCGCAGGCACCGGTCGCACTCGTCGCTGAGGAAAAGCGTTTCGCCGGCATCCATTGCATTGATGCGGCTGATGTCGCTTCCCGGCGCATAGCGGCTGAGCACTCCCTCAAGCTCCTCGAGTTTTTGAAATGCCTCGGAGACCGCGGAGTCCACAAGCGCTCGATCCCCGCCGGGCACGAATAGGCGAAAGGTCGTTTTCATCGCATCCGAGGCATACCTCCACAGCGAGGGATTCTCGAAAAACGGCACTGCCTGGAGCGCCGTGCTCATGGTGCGACCAACTCCTCGGCTCGGATGTCACGCCTCACAAACACGGTCACCGGCACCTCGTGCCGTAGGCCTTGGAAAAAGGCTTCATGCGTCGCAGCGAGGTGTTGGCCGGATTTTTCAGCCATTTCCGGCATTGCGATCACGATGGCGAAGGTTTCAAGGTCATCTGGCATCGTTTCGAAATAGCCCGTGGGAAGGGTGTCGCGCAAATACCAGGGAAGGGGCCAATAGCCATTGCCTAGAACAGCCATTCTTCCTTGCTGAAAAGCGGGCGATTTTTTCTTCAGGGCATGGAGCCGATTCCGAAGCCGCTGGATGTCGGAGGAGGTTGGGGAATAGACTAAGGGGTTTCGCGAGTCGTTCGGAAAACGAAAAACGGCCGCGTAGGTCTGTTGGAGTTGGAAAAAAACGACGACTCCCGCCAAAGCCAATCCGAAAACACGGCGGTGTTTCATCGTCGCCGCACCCACGCCCGCGAGCAAGCAGACCTGCATCCAAGGAATCATCATCAGCCATGGGGTCTTGTAGGAGATCGCCGAATACACAACGAACTGGACCCCGGCGGAAACCGCCAGCAAACGCAGAAAAGGATTTACGTTGCGCCAAGCAGTCCATGCCCCTGCCAACGCAAGCGCCGCGACACCCGCCTCTGTCCACCATTGAGGGGGGCGGTGTTTCGGAGCGATCAATAACTCCCAATAGTAAAGCAGCGGCTTCGCGTGCCCTGGATCCGTCGCGTAGCCCGCATAGGTCGAAAAAAAGGACAGCGGATTTCCATAAGCTGCGAGCAAGACCGCAAGGAATGCCACCAACGAGAAAGCCGTCGCAATCCCAAGCTGGCGACTGCTTTTCTGCGTTCCCGATGCGAGAAGTCCGATCAACCACGAAAAGGCCACGATGGCGAAAGTTTCCTTCGTCGCCGCCATTAGTCCGAGGGCAAGACCTCCGCAAACAGCCGCGAGCCGAGATGACGAAGTCATCCACCAACCGAGGCACGCCAGTGCCGCCGCCGTGAAAAGCGCCAGCAGTGGCTCATGGATGAAAACCCGCGAATAAAAGCAGAGGAGGGGAGAGGTCGCCAAAAGAAGGGCTCCGCAAAGTGCGCCCATTTCTCCCAGCCAGCGGCGCAGAAGGAGAGGCAGCAGGATGATCAGCGAGCCGCACAGCGCCGCGACTCCGCGCAGCGTCAGGGTATCCAGAACCTCAAAAGATTTTTCTCCACCCAACCGTCCGCTCCAGGAGGCGATCAAGGAGAGGGATGGTCCGTGATAATGCGCGGGATCGAAAGAATATCCTCGGCCCTCCAGACGCCCGGCGGTGATTTTCGCTCCGACCGCCTCGTCCGCGTGCAAAGGGGCGCTCGACAAATCCAAAAATCTCAACGCCGCGCCAAGTAGCAACACGGGAATCCAAAGCCAGTGGTGGGCAGGAATTGACACGCGAGTAGCCTGTTGTTGGTCGTGGCAATAGTCAAGAGGGTCTGGGCAAATGCCCTGCGGCATGGCGATTCCGCCGATCCTCCTTCAGTGCCTTCAACGACAACATGCCCTCGATGACAAAAAATGATAACATTTTGTCATAAATGGAGAAGACGGCGGGGTGAGCTTGCTGCTATAAGCTTATCAAGTTCTATGCTGCGATTCCTCCTTCTTCCCATTGTCTGCACCGCAACATTGCTGGGCATTTCATCGTGCGCGCCAGTAACCCAAAATCTTGCTTCTGACGCGAGCGTCTCAAAGCTGCCTGAAACCAAGCGGCCCGAGTCGATGCAACTTAAAAAAGATCCGGCAAAAGCTCGCGTCGCCGTAGAATTCCATGTCGCCCCATCCGGGAATGATGCGAACGATGCTTCCGCAGGCAGTCCGTTGAAAACAATCCAAGCTGCTGCGAACAAGGCCCAACCCGGCGACACGGTCACCGTGCACGCGGGCACCTACCGCGAGGAGATTAATCCGCCACGCGGTGGGGACGAGGGCAAGCCCATCGTCTTCCAAGCGGCTCCCGGAGAGAAAGTCGTGATCAAGGGTTCGGAGATCGTCACCGGTTGGAAAAAGCTCGAGGGCGATGCTTGGGAGCTGACCTTGCCGAATTCGTTTTTCGGAAAATTCAATCCCTACAGTGACCTCATCAAGGGTGATTGGTATGAGGCGCGGCAGAAATACCACACGGGGGCCGTGTATCTGAATGGACACTGGTTGCGTCAGGCTGCGCGCAAATCCGTGGTGCTTGGTGCGGACACGGCGGATCAAGGCCCAGAGGAGTTGATGAATGTTCTCTCCCTCCAAGTGCAAGGCCAGAAGCCCGTGATGGCCGTGAAGCGCTCGAAGCAGGGAAGTGATGCCGCTGTCGTCGAATTGCCCGGTGGACGGTCCTGTCTTGGGCGTTTGAAGGATGGCGACTGGCTGGAGTTCGACGCAGTGGATTTCGGCGAGAACGGCGGAAAGCTGATCTTGAACGCGGGCTCCCCGAACAATGGAGGCATTGTGGAAATCCGCGAGGGGTCTGTGGACGGGCGATTGTTGGGCACATTCCAGGTTGCGATCACGGCGGAGTGGACCCATTTCCAGGGCTTCAGGGCACCGCTCAGCACGCCGCTCTCGGGACCGCAGAAAATCTTTTTGGTCTTCAAGGCCTACCCGCAAAAGCCCGTGAAGGAAGGCGCGCCGGGTTTTTGGTTCGCCGAGGTGGATGACAAAAACACAACCATCGTGGCCCAGTTCAAGGGCGTGGATCCGAACAAGGAGCAGGTCGAAATCAATGTGCGGCAGGCGGTGTTCTACCCGCGCCAGATCGGGCGGAATTACATCACCGTGCGAGGCTTCACACTCGAGCAGGCTGCCACGCCGTGGGCTCCGCCGACCGCCGAGCAGATCGGTCTCATCGGCACAAACTGGTCCAAGGGTTGGATCATCGAAAACAACACGATCCAATACTCCACTTGCACGGGCATCACGCTCGGGAAGCACGGCGACGAGTTCGACAACACCAAGGACTATCGCCGCGCCATTCCCATCGCTGTGGAGAAATTCGGTTGGAAGCGCGGGAACATCGGCCACCACCTGATCCGCAACAACCACATCCAGCATTGCGGGCAGGCGGGCATCGTCGGAAGCCTGGGGGGCGCGTTCTCGGAGATTCGCGGCAATGAAATCCACGAGATTCGGCAAAACCATGAATACGGTGGCTGCGAAACAGCTGGCATCAAGCTGCACGGCGCCGTGGACACCCTGATCGCCGATAACCACATTTACCGCTGCGAGCACTGGGGTGGCATCTGGATCGACTGGATGGGCCAAGGCGTGCGCGTCACCGGAAACCTCCTTCACGACAACAGCCAGGACCTCATGTTCGAGGTCAACCTTGGGCCGCATGTGGTGGACAACAACCTGATGCTTTCGAAAACGGGCGTCACCGAGGCCAGTTCCGGCGGGGCTTATGTGAACAACCTCTGGACCGACGCCATCACGATCTGGTCTGAAATCGCTCACCGCAGCACGCCGTTCTTCAAGCCACACAGCCTCGACATTATCGATAACGCGGTCGTGGATCAAAACGACGACCATTTTTACAACAACCTTTTCGTCGGTCCCAAAGGGCTCTCGGCCTACGACGAGTTCAAATTGAAAATCAAGGCGGCCGGAAATGTTTACTTCAAAGGCGCACGGCCCTCTGCGGGCGACACCGACCCTGTGGAGGCCAAGGAATTCAACCCCGATATCAAACTCACGAACCAAGACGGCCAGTGGTGGCTGGAGATGAAGGTTGATCCGACCTGGATGGCTGAGCCCAAGCGCCCAGTGGTGAACTCCGCCCTGCTCGGCAAGGCCTCCGTCTCCGGGGCTCCCTTCGCGAACCGCGATGGCTCGCCTCTAGTAATCGACACCGATTACTTCGGCATCAAACGCTCCGGCAACAACCCCGCACCGGGGCCTCTCGTCTGGGACGGACAACCCACCATCCGGGCCAAAGTCTGGCCTAAAAATTAAAGCAGCGTTTTTCTGTCCAAGAAATGCTCACCAACACCCCTCTCTTTCAATGGCAAAACCACTTTCAGGCGGATTCTCAATAGAGAAAATGATTTCAATGGGCATGCCTAGCGTCATTTCTCATGACAAAAAACGATCAGTTTTTGTCATAAAATGAGAACAATATAGGAGAGTGTTTATTCAGACTATCGATAAGATTCTCATCAACCTTTAAGCGCCTGTGGCAAAGGAAACCTCCCTAAGACCTGCCTCGAATAACGTGACCTAATTTAAAAAACGAGACTCTCCAGTGTTGAATGATTGCCTCAATTATCAGCTTCCAAACTCACCCAAACCCTCAATAATATCCTAACTCCATGACACCCCTCATCCTTGCAGTCGCAGCC
>CAIWSO010000452.1 GCA_903915315.1 uncultured Spartobacteria bacterium
CGGAAAGAAGCGAATCGTGGGTCTCACGGCGCTGAGAAATTCCACCGAGGATGCGTTTGAAATCCGAGCCAATTTTTTTGCCGACTGTTCCGGCGACGGCCGTCTCGGCCTCGAAGCCGGGGCCGACTTCCGCATGGGCCGTGAGGCGGTTTCGGAATACGGCGAATCGCTCGCTCAACCGGTGGCCGACAACAAAACCCTCGGCAGCACCATCCTCTTCATGGCCCGCCGCCACGAACATCCGGTGCCGTTTATTGCCCCGTCGTGGGTTCGAAAGTTCACCAAGCAAGACCTCGCCAATCGTGGTTGCGGCGGCACCTACGAGTATTGCTTCTGGTGGATCGAGTGGGGAGGGGAGCTGGATACCATCAAGGACAACGAAACGATCCGCCACGAACTCTACCGCATCGCCCTCGGGGTCTGGGATTATGTGAAAAACTCCGGAGAGCATCCGCATTCGGCCAACTGGGCACTGGACTGGATCGGTTCACTTCCTGGTAAGCGCGAGTCGCGCCGTTTTCTCGGCGATCATGTGCTCACCGAGCAGGATGTTCGCACCGGGCGGGTTTTTGATGACCAGGTTGCCTTTGGTGGTTGGCCGATTGATCTCCACCCTCCGCGTGGCGTCGATGCCATCGAGGAGAAAGCCTGTTCCCATACCTACCTGCCACATTTGTATTCCATTCCGCTGCGTGCTCTGAGTTCGCGCAATGTGAACAACCTGCTCTTTGCAGGACGCAACATCAGCGCCACCCATGTCGCGTTCGCATCCACCCGGGTCATGGCGACCTGCGCGCTCATGGGGCAGGCCATCGGCACCGCTGCTGCGGTCGGATTGAAGGCCCCGACACCTGCCGAAACCGTCACCCAACTCGCCGCCGCACCTCACATAGAAGCCATCCAGCAATCGCTGCTCAAAGACGACGCCCTTCTGCTCGGAATCCCGAACCGCGATCCACTTGACCTCGCATCCCGCGCGGTCATCACCGCGTCGGAATCCGCGTTGCCCCCGCAGAATCTCACCGACGGCATCACCCGTGAACTCAAGTCGGAGTGGGGTTCGTGGTCGGATAATCACAACCATCAATGGCGTTCGGCCAGCCTTCCAGCCTGGATCGAACTCCGCTGGCCGGAACCTGTCACTGTCGGCGAAATCCACCTCACCTTCGATTCGCAATTCGACCGCATCCTCATTCTCACCTTCAGCGAGTCCGCCAACGAGGGTGTCATCCGCGGTCCGCAGCCGGAGTTGGTGAAGGACTACCGCATCCTCGGCGACGGGGAGGTGCTGGTTGAAGTCGCAAACAATTGGCAGCGCAAACGCACCCATCTGCTCCCGAAACCCCAAACTATCCAATCCCTCCGCATCGAAGTCGCCACCACCCACGGCGTGCCGGAAGCGAGGGTCTTCGAGGTGCGGGTCTATTGAATGTAGCTTTTTCTTCTTCATACAAATGACCTTCGCCCGGATTTACGAGCCGGGTGGCAGAGCGCAAACCATTAGAGGGTAAGCCGCAAATTTTTTTCAACCACGAATAGAACGAATTTTCACCAATGGGGAGCGGCTTCGCCGGAGAATATGTTTGCCGACCTTATTCGTGTTCATTCGGAAAATTCGTGGCTCAAATATTCAGCGCATGAGCATCCAAGCAGGACTGGCTCATTGGTTTTCCACGGACTCAGGATGTCTGTGGTTGGGATTTTTCAAGAATCAGAGGAATGCCACGGCCGCAGGCTTCGATGAGGTGGATTCGGAATTGGGGCGGTGCATCGTGGTCCACGATGCGGGCCTGCGAGGAAAACCTCGACTACACTGCACCGTAGGGCCGAAGCGCCAGCAGGCGGTCGTCGAATATCTGACGGTAGCGGGCCTTGGCAGTTTCATTCAGAAACGAGTGGTCGATAAGGTCGTGCACTGCGGATCGCTTTTCTGGCAGCGAGAGGAGAAAGGCTGTCGCGACCTCTGCGGCGATCCCGAACCGCAGCGATAGCTCCACGAAGTCGTCGTAGCCGTGAAATCCATTCGCTTGGAAGAACGGCGTGGCGAAGTCCCCATGAAAGAGGTCGAGAGCCAGACGCGATTCATTCGGCAGGTGCAGCGTGGTGCAGAGCAGATCGTAGGCGGGGCTCAGCGCATGGTCGCCGGATGGCGTCTCGAGTAGTGAAAAATTTTTAAGGTGAGCGTCCCCATTGCCGACCAAATAATTGAAGACGACCTGCCGAAAGAAACGCTCGATGGCGATCTTCCATGCTGGA
>CAIWSO010000453.1 GCA_903915315.1 uncultured Spartobacteria bacterium
ATCAACCGCCGCACCGTTTCTGGATCTCGACCTTCGAGGCATTGAAAAATCGCGCTATGCTCGCTGTCAACCGGCAGGACATTCACCCCGTACTGCCGCGCAGCCCGCATGACGATCTCGCCTGCCATGACGAGGATTTCCTTGCTGGCCACGGCGATGTCCTTGCCCGCCTCGATCGCCGCCAGGGCCGGCCTCAGACCAGCGGTTCCCACGATGGCTATCAAGACCAGATCGGCTTCGGGCATGGTCGCCAACTCGACAAGCTTCTCGACGCCGTCAGGCCCAGACGAGAGTGCGGTTTTCGCATTTGGAAAATCTTTTGCCAAATCCGCAAGGGCCTCGGCGTTGTGGTGAGCAGAGAGCCCCACAATCTGCATCCGCTCGGGAATATCCTTGGCGACCTTGAGGGCGCTGGTGCCAATCGAGCCCGTGGCACCCAGTATAACAACGCGCCGCGTCTTCATCCGATCCCGAGCACAAACCGCATGTAAAAAAACAGAATCGGTGCGGTGAAAAGAATGCTATCGATCAAGTCCAACGTCCCTCCGATCCCTGGCAGCATAGCACTGGAGTCCTTCGTGTGTGCGCCCCTCTTCACAATCGACTCCGCCAAATCACCCACCACGGCCGCAAATCCGAGAACCAGCCCGAGTATCGTGATGTCCGAAAACCGGAATGCCGACAACTTCTCCGGCATCAGCGCAAACATCCAGTAACTGCAAAGGAGCGAGGAGAACAACGCGCCAAAAAATCCCTCCCACGTTTTTTTGGGACTGATATGCGGCGCGAACGGCGTTCTTCCAAAAAGGCTCCCGAAGACGTAGGCCCCCATGTCGCTGAATTTCGTGACGGCGACGAGATACAAAACGTAATACTGCCCGGTGGACTGTCCATTTTCGAGGGCCGGAGTCAGGTAGATGATCTTCGTCAGAAAGCTGAAAAGCCACGGAATATAAAGGAGACCGAAAACCGTGTAACCCATCGCGCGAAGCGGATCGTTTTCCGCCCCACGGAACATCTGACGCCCAAAAATCGTCATCAGAAACAAGACCAGCACGAGCAATTCAAAGTCGTAGCAATTCTCAGGGCCATGGGACTTGATGATGTAAAATCCGCCAAAGAGCAGCACGGCGGCACAGACCAAGCCCGTGAGAGTGAAAACACCGATCCCATCGCTTTCCAGCATTTGAAAATATTCCCAAAGCGCCCGCAGCGCCATGATCCCCAGCAAAGCCAAAAACCCAAACTCATATCCCGCAAAAACGGTCGAAAGCATCAGCGCCCACAGCACCAGCGTGCTTCCCAAGCGTAAAAAAAATGTCAGGCGCGTCTGTGTCATACCCACGCACCGAAGAGTGTCTGAGTCTGCCCCATTTCGCAACCCGAGATGCAGCTTATCCAAAAATTATTTGCCCCGTTTCTCGTTTTCTCAGGTGAAAATCCCCCTCCGCTCACTCAAGGGTACCCCACACCGTTCTCATTTGCTTGCCCTCAGTCAGTTGACTCGACAGAAAAGGCCTATGCCGCGATTGATTACCGCCCTCGTCATTTTTCTTACCGCCACGGTGATGGCAGAACTTCCGCCATCGGCCTACGAGGCGATGCAGGCCAAAGCGCCCGAATTTTTCGAAGTCGAAATTCTGCGCACAGACGTCAAGACCGGGGATGCCCCGAACGATAAGAAAATCACCCTCACCGCCCGTGTTGGTAAAACCATACGTACGACCACTGGAATCAGCGAGGGAGCCGTGATCACGATCACTTACACGGCAGTAGCTCACCCGGCGGGCTGGGCTGGTCCAGGCCGCGTGCCCATCCTGAATGAAGGTGATAAAAAACTCGCCTTCCTCGAAAAAGGCCCGAAACCAAATCAATATCTGCCCGCCGCAGGAGCGATGACGTTCGAACGGTTTTAGAAAAAACCGGTCCCTTCTTTAGCTCCATTTCAAAATTTTTAGTTCAATTAGGAACTCCGGGTGCAACTGACAGCACTTGCGTCACACTTGGCGCCGCTTTGTAATTTGTATTTCCGATCTGTTTCACTGTTAG
>CAIWSO010000454.1 GCA_903915315.1 uncultured Spartobacteria bacterium
CATTGAATATATCACGGGACTCGGGCTCGATACGGCCGTTGCTGATGATGAAGCGGTCGAGTTTTTCGGGTTTTTGGCGAACACCGAAAAGTCGGAGAAGTCCGGAGCGGGCGGGCGGGGGAATGGCCTCCATTTTCCGCAAGGCGCTCTCGGTGACTAAATAAATAGTGCGGGCATGGCCGTAGTATTCGCGCATGAAGGCTTCCACCTTGCGAAGGATGTTCTTCTGGGGGTATTCGAACGCCTGAGCGACTTTGCCCTGAAGTTGAAGCGTGAGAACCTCGGCTGAGCGGCCATTGATATATTGCATTTCGGCACGCGTTCTCAGAAGAAAGTCATAGCTTTTCTCGAGATTGCGGCGCTCCGCATCGCGCAGGATTTTTGCCTCAACGAGTTTCGCTGTGGTGGTGATGCCGTATTTAAACTGCGATATCCAGAGAAGGCTCTGGTAGTCGCGCAGGCTGCCGGTGCCGTTCTTCACGTTCGGTTCCTGCATGAAAACCGTGCGTCCATATTTCACGCGAAGCTCGGCTTGGTTGGCTATCCTCCACGCGATATAGGGTTCGCCTAGGCCCTTTACGCAGGCATCCTGGAAGAGTTCCTTGAACCGGGTGAAAATGTCGCGATCGCCGGTCAGAAACCGAGACTCTAACATCGACGTCTTGGTGACCATGTCTTCGTTCGCCTTGTCGATCGCTTCAGAAATGGTGCGTGTCGCCTGTCCAACCTTGAAACCGATATCCCAGAGGGCCACGATGGTTTGGCGGATGACTTCCTCGACCTCCTTGTCGTTCGCATTTTTGGCCTGGAGAAAAAGGATATCCACATCACTCATGGGAGTGAGTTCACGGCGCCCGTAGCCACCGAAAGCCATGAGGCAAAGGCGCCCAGTAAGGGACTTGCCGACGACTTTACGGACGATGCCGTCAAAGAGTTCGCGGATCAGGATGTCGACCATGTCGGAGCGCTGACGGGCGATTTCTCTGCCTCCACCGCCGGCGAGGTGCCAAGCTTTTAGGCGATCTTCCTCAGCTTGACGAAAGCCCTTAAAAAGCGCTACCGGATCATCTTGGTTGGTTCGGGCCTTCTTGGATAACTCGAGAGCCGATTTTTCGAGTGTTTGAGGGCTTGGCGGATTCATGGAGAGGAGTCGCGAATCACAATCTCCACACGTCGGTTGATTCGCTGTTCTTCAATGGTGCCGGTCGCGGGCGCGATGAGGCGGGTTTCGCCTAGGCCGATGGTTTCAATCACCTCCCCTGGAAGCCCCATATTCGCAATAAGCCAGGCTTTGACTGATTCCGCGCGGAGTTGACTGAGCTTGAGGTTGTAGTCATCCGTTCCGAACGAGTCTGTATGTCCCTCAATGAGAAAGCGCGCGCGAGGATTTCGTTTCAGAAGGATGCCGAGTTTTTCCAAGCTGGTCATAGCGCCTGGTTCGAGGACAAAGGCATCGTAGGTGAACAGCAGATCACTCGGCATGAGGATGGGTGCGGTTTCCGAGGTGAGCGGACCGGTTTGTGCAAGAAGATCGTCCAGATTGCTAAACCCCCGTTCGCCGAGGGGCAGGCCGACCAGAGTTTCGGATGTCGTAGCGGGGAGCCCCTTAGATGTGGCATCGATTTGCACGGCGGGGATATCCTTGAGCAACTCCTCCGCGAGGGAATCATTGATTTTGGCTGTTTCGCTCTTGGCCGCATTCATTGCGCTCTTGGCTGAGGCGGGGGTGACGATGATTCCGGGTTTCTCGTCCAGCAAGGGCTCGTCTAAGCGGGGAGGTGCTCCCGGAGTGAGAACATCACCCATCATTTTTTCAAATGACACCTTCTCTTCGGGTATGCGATGAGGATCAGGTTGGGAAGGTTGCAGTTCGGCCGTGGCAACTTTTTCGGGTTTGGGTTGTTTGACGCGGGGAGTGATATCGACGCGCTCGACTTTGAATGTCGGTTTGACGGTCTTCTCTTCGATTGGGGCTAGGGGGCGTTCGACAGTGACGCCCTTCGCCCATGTGCGCAAATACCAGTGAGCGATAAGAGATAAAATGAGGGCAGCAATAAGCAGTGGACGCCACGCATCGCGGTGCGAAATAGCCTTATCCTCAAGAAAACGGCGCTTCCGGTTCATTGCGCTGGAGCCTACACCGCCAAAATTTAAAATTCCACCCAAGAAAAAATTCCCGTAGCGCAGGAAAAGCGCATTGACGCAATATTTGATGCCGAAGCGAATTTAAGTTTAGTCTAGGATCTAGCCGCAATGGCATCCATGACCTCGAACAAACATTCCCTCATTCGCATCAAGGGTGCTCGACAGCACAACCTGCGAAATCTGGATGTCGATATCCCGCGCCACCAGTTTGTGGTCATCACTGGTCTGAGTGGCTCAGGCAAGTCCTCACTCGCCTTCGATACGCTCTTTGCGGAAGGGCAGCGTAAATACATGGAGAGCCTCTCCGCCTACGCGCGTCAATTTTTGGACCAAATGCAAAAACCGGATGTCGATTACATCGAGGGTCTCTCGCCGGCGATCGCCATCGAGCAGCGCACATCGAGTGCGAATCCGCGTTCGACCATCGCAACGACGACGGAGATTTTTGATTATCTGCGTCTTTTGTTCTCATCGACCGGCGTGCCTCACGATCCCAAAACCGGAGAGCGCGTGGCAAGGCAGACCCCACAGGAGATTACGGATGCCATCCTTCGCTGGCCTGCGGGGACCAAGTTTCTTGTGCTCGCGCCACTCATTTCCGGTCAAGTCGGGGAGTTTCGTGACGTGATCGAGAAGGCCCGCAGAGAGGGGTTTGTGAGGATTCGTGTGGATGGAGAGGTGATCGAGTTGAGTAGACCGGAGCCGATCCGCCTTGAAAAAAACAAATCCCATTGGATCGAAGCTGTCGTGGATCGACTCGTCATCCGAGCGGATCTCGGTCAGCGTCTCACGGATTCCATCGAAACGGCCCTGCGTTTGGGTGGGGGAAAAATGTCCACAACCCGTCAGGATTCGACCAGCGAGGCATGGAAAGACGAAAAGTTTTCCACGGATTTTTGCAATCCCGCTACGGGTTTCACCATGGCGCGACTGACGCCGAAGCATTTTTCCTTCAACAGTCACCTTGGGGCCTGTCCGGCATGCCACGGGATAGGCACGGAGAATTTCTTCGATCCCGACCTGATCGTGGATGCTGAAAAAAATCTCGCACAAGGGGCTGTTCGTCCCTGGAAACAGGCGAATCCGCGGATGAAGGCTTATTACGCGTCGCTTCTCGAAGCGTTGGTTACAGACACCCCAGCGCCTTTGGAAAAACCCTGGCAGGATTTACCGGAAGGTTTCCGCCGACTTGTTCTTCAGGGATCGGGGGATCGAATCATCCGAATGGCGATTGGCGCGAACAGGACATCATCGAAACCATTCGAGGGCGTGATTGCCCAGTTGGAGAATCTCTACGAGACCACGAAAAGTGAGTTCACCCGCAAGCGCCTCCGGTCCTACCAAGGACGACGGGTCTGCCGCGTTTGCCGTGGGGCTAGGCTGAAGCCGGAAATTCTCGCGGTGACACTCCGCACACAGGATGGCCGTGAATTTGGCATTCAAGAAATGTGTGGGCTCACCATCGCCGAGGCTGCCCGCGCAATGGAGGAGCTTCAGGTCGCTCCGGGTGATGTGGAAATCGTGAAAGATGTCCTCCGTGAGGTTCGACAACGCCTCCGGTTTCTCAATGAAGTCGGCCTAGGTTACCTTCAACTCAGTCGCGAGAGCGGCACTCTCTCCGGCGGTGAGGCCCAGCGTATCCGGTTGGCCACACAGATCGGGTCTGGGCTTTCGGGGGTGCTTTACGTGCTCGATGAACCCAGTATCGGTTTGCACCAAAGGGACAATGATAGGCTGATCCAAACCCTCCGTGACCTTCGAGACCTAGGAAACTCGGTGATTGTTGTGGAGCATGATGAGGACACCATCCGCGCCGCCGACCATATTTTGGATCTGGGTCCCGGAGCCGGCCCGCGTGGCGGGGCCTTGGTGGCGCAGGGAACCTTGGCCGAGATTTTGGACAGTCCAGATTCCCTCACGGCGCAATATCTCAATGGCAGCATTCAAATCCCGATCCCTCGGCAGCGCGTATCGCCAAGGGTGACTGGTGCCAATGCGGGAGAGATTGGCGACGGATGGCTCCGCGTTGTTGGAGCTACGGAAAACAACCTGAAAAATATCACCGCATCGTTTCCGGCTGGATGCCTAACCTGTGTCACTGGAATCTCAGGCAGTGGAAAATCCACTCTCGTGAATGACATCCTCCGAATCGCTCTCGAGCGTGACTTGAATCGTGCCAGATCGCGTCCAGGGGCGCATGTGTCGATTCAGGGTATCGAGCAGTTCGACAAGGTTGTCGTTATTGATCAAAGTCCGGTCGGACGTACCCCTCGCTCGAATCCGGCTACCTACACTGGTGCGCTCGGCCCGATACGCGATCTTTTCAGCGATCTGCCGTCCTCGCGCGTTCGTGGCTATGATGCGAGCCGTTTTTCCTTCAACAATAAAGGCGGTCGCTGTGAACACTGCCAAGGGGATGGGTTCATCCGAATCGAAATGCATTTTCTGGCTGACGTCTATGTCGAGTGCGAGATTTGCCAGGGTAGGCGATACAATCGCGAGACGTTGGAAGTCACCTATAAGGGGAAAAATATCGCAGACGTGCTGGACATGACGGTGGATGAAGCCTCTCGATTTTTCCGTAGTGTGCCCGCCTTGGCAGGCAAGTTGGATACGCTTCAGGATGTGGGTTTGGGTTATTTGCGGCTGGGTCAATCCGCAACCACCCTCTCGGGCGGAGAGGCCCAGCGGATCAAACTGGCGGCCGAACTTTCTAAGCGCGCGACCGGTCGAACGATCTATCTCCTCGACGAACCCACCACCGGACTCCACTTTGCGGATATCCATAAACTTCTCGAAGTCCTCATGAAACTCCGCAACGCTCGGAATACACTCATAGTCATCGAACATAACCTAGAGGTCATCAAGTGTGCCGACTGGATTATTGATCTCGGCCCCGAGGGAGGATCTGGGGGAGGGGAGATCGTCGCTCAAGGAACCCCTGAGCAGGTCGCGCAAACTCCCCAAAGCCATACTGGCCACTATCTCAAAAAATATCTCCAACCATGAAGAGTGTGATTTTTTTCTTTCTCACCGGCCTGATGGTTTTATCGGCCGAGGACCATTTAGAAGCCGCCCGTGGCGCCTTGGACTCCGGATTTCCGAAGGTGGCTCTTTTGAAAATCGAAGCAGCCATACCGATGATTGGAAATGCAGAGGCAGGCGATCAGTCGAACCTTCTCTACGCTCGCGCGCTCATTGCGGATGGTCAGGCTGAAGCTGCCGTGAAGTTGCTTGGCGAGGTGTCCGCCAATGCTGGGCTCATGAAGGAATTTTGGCTTGCGCAGGCTTTTGCCGCGAATGGGGCTTTTGCGGAGGCCCTTGAGAAATATACCAACTGCGCGATGGCGGCGGATTTTTTGTTTTTCCGAGAGGCGGTATTGGGGCGTGCCTCGATGCTGAGAAATCTGAATCGCCTTGAGGAGGCAGTTACTGTGCTGGCGGATACCGCCTCCTGGCCATCCTCTCCTGAAAAAAATCAGGCGCTTCTGGATCTTGCGGAGTTGCACATTGTGAAGGGAAACGGAGTCGAGGCCCAAAAGGTGCTCGTTCGCTTGCCCGTTGAGGATTTAAAGGATCGGACAAAAAAGGACTTTCTATCAGCGGCGGCGATGTGCCTTTTAAACGAAAATGAATCGGCGTTGGAGATCTTGGCGAACCTCAAGCCAGGGGATGCAAACATGCTCACTTCCAGTGTTATCCTTCAAGCCCAGGCGTTTTCGCGCGTGGGAAGGTCCTCGGAGGCTGAGTCGCTCCTTGAAGATTTTATCGCAGGTCACTCAGCTATTCCGGGTCTGGAGCGTGTTTTTGTGGCGTTGGATGGGGTTTATGCGGCTGCACCGAATGCCTCATCGAGCGAGATGAAGCGGTGGTCGGAGGAAAAGGATGCGACTCCCCGTCGCAAATTGGCCACATACTACCTTGCGCGTTTGGAGGCGAGGCAGGGAGCCACGAAGCAGGCGGCAACTTTGCTGGAAGCCCTGGCTGCCGATCCTGCCTCGAACCCGCTTGCTTCCGAAACGACTCTCGAGTTGGCTGTGCTGCGTGTTCGGCTTGGACAACCCGCCGAGGCGCTGGCTCTCCTCCCAGAACCGGGAACCTCGCCGTATACCGATTTTATTCGTGGGATCGCGCAGGAGGAGTTGGGAAATCATAGCCTCGCCGCCTCGGCATTCGTGCTCGCAGCTGCCAATCCCGAAATGGCCGAAGGAGCGCTTTTTAATGCCGCTATTTGCGAGATGAAGGCAGGCAATGTCCGCAATGTGGCGTTGGCCGAGTTGGAAAAAAAATACCCGTCTAGCGCTAGGATTCCCGCATTTCGTCTTCAGGAAGCCTTCTCTCTGGCAAGGAATGGCGATCCCAAGGCGACGGAGATTCTTGCCAACTTGGCGAAATCCGCCCCTTCCGATATCGCCGGAAGCGCTGGGTTGGCTCTCGCCGAGTGGGAGTACCAGCAACTCGACTATCCTGCAGCGGCCTTACAACTCCAGCGCATATCGAGCAAAGGCGAGTCACCTCGTGAGGCGGCTTTGGGTGTTTTTCTGGCGGATTCGGGGGAACCTGATGCCTCACCGAAGGCGATCGATGCCGCTCGGGCTTTTTTGTCGCGCTTTCCTAATTCCGAGCCGGAGCCTTCCGTGAGAATGAAGCTCGGTGAATTGCTCTTTCTTAATGGCGATTACGCCTCAGCGCGGGTCGAGTTGGAGTCCCTTGCCAGAAAGTTTCCGGGTTCCGATTTTGAGGTTTCTGCGCTCTTTTTGGCTGCTCAAGCGGCTTCGCGGATTCCCGACCCCGCGGCCACAGCTGATGCCATGGTTCTTTTTGAGGAAGTTGCGGCGAGGGACGGATCCTTTTCAAGTCGAGCCAGGCTTGAGCAGGCCGCCATACTCACTTCCCAAGGCAAACCCCTCGAGGCCAATCTGGTGATCGATAAAGTGCTATCCTCTTCACCCGACCACGTCATGAAAGCGACGGCGCTGATCGAAAAGGGGAAAAACTTTTACACTCTTGGCTCACAGGATCCCGCGAATTATAAATTGGCTATTGAGGTCTGGAAGCAGGTCGCAAGCGAGGAGGTTTCGGATCCCGCTTGGCGTAACCAGGCGCTCACCCGAATCGGTACCGCATTCGAAAAAAGCGGTGATGATAATGCTGCGGTGGCGAGCTATTACGAGGTCTTCAAGCCCACCTCAGCACCGCCTGCCGAGTTCTTTTGGTTTTACAAAGCGGGATTTGCGGCTGGTCGCATTTTTGAGTTTCAGCAAAAGTGGAGTGAGGCGATCCGGGTGTACGAAATCATGGCCGCCAATGAAGGACCCCGCGCACTCGAGGCGAAAAAGCGTATTCAACAGATTCGCCTCGAGCACTTCATTTGGGATGGGGAGTGAGCGTTTCCTTTAGTTTTTGGAAGAAGGATGGGGAAGGTGTTTGAACCGCCATTTCAATAGTCGATCGGCATCGCGGAAGATTTCCTCCGGCGTGCTGGCAAGCATGACTATGATTGTTTCCGTCCCCTTGTATTTGGATGTCGCGACAAGGCATTTGCCTCCTCGATCGGTGTAGCCGCTTTTGAGGCCATTGAAGTAGGAGGGCCAGTGATACACGAGCATGTTCGTGTTCTGTAATAGATCGGTGCGACCGTCGCTGTGGTTGAATGGCACGTCCCTCAATGAGGCATAATACCGAATCAGCGGGTCGCGGTAGGCATGGTAGGCGATGATAGCGGTATCTCTGGCTGTCGAGTATTGGCCTTCAAAATCCAAGCCGTGCGGATTCAAGAAAAGGGAATTTTTAGCCCCAAGATCGCGGGCTTTACGGTTCATATTGGCAATGAAGTCGCCATACGATCCCCGGCCCGAGCCGGCTAGGACGCTGGCTGCATCATTCGCACTCGATACCAGCATGGCGGCGAGCAGATCCCTTTTGCGGTACCGGTCACCCGTACGGAGGTAGAGCTTGGTTGGGGGTTGCATTTCGTCCCATACAGATACCGTCGCGGGACGATCCAGTCCGCCTTCCTCGATCACCTCGATGGCGGTCAGAAGTTTTTGAGTGCTGGCGACGGGCATTTTTCGGTCTGCGTTTTTTTCATAGAGTGTGTTGCCGGTAACGGCGTCGATGATGATCGCGCTTCCGGCTCGAATCTCGGGGGCATCCGATCTTTGATCCCCCGCCATCATCGGTCGGGCGATGTGAGCTGCCGGTCGAAATCCCGGCTCGACACGCGAGTCCGGTGGCTCAAGCGAACAGCCGGCAATCCCTGCAAAAACGGCGGCAATCCAAGCCGCGCGTTGTGAAATAATGGTCTTCATACGAAGCAACGAACTTGGGATTCCTCCACTTCGCAATGGTCCGGCTCTGAAAGTAGGTGATTTCGGTAAGGTCGACGATTTGGGGTTATCGCCCCAATGGATGAGTCGCCAATCCCTCACTAAATGTTCCCCATGGAAAATAATAATAACTCGGACAAGGGCACCGAAATCGAAGGCGCTCAGGCAACCGTATCACGGCCATGGCTGTTGGTTTTTTTACTTCCTGCCGCGGTCATTGGTGTCTTCGCTCTCTTGATTTGGGGAGTCATGTTGACGACGGGTATCTCGCAGGCCGGGGGAACGGTGACCTTGCTTTTCTTTGATCGAAACGGAACGGCACTCACCCCCTCGCAGGTGCGATTGATCTCGAATAACAATGGGGCCGGATACAATAGCGACTTTCTGCTAAATCCCACAAACATGAGGGCGATCAGTAGTGGTCCGCTCTACACCTCGGGGTCGAATCTGGCATTCAACATCCCCTCGCAGGCCGTGTCCCTTGCCTTCAATTGGCCGACGTTGCCGAATGGGTTTAGTCTCGTTGTGCTCGACAATGGTGGCGTGGGATTCACGGCCGGAGGAACGTATAACTTCACTTATCAAGCTGCCCGGGACACGAAGAAAAAATTGGATGCCGCCCTTGCCGCACGACCGGACTACGTGGCCTCGACCAAGTTCAATACAGCTTACCAAGCTGCCGCCACCCAGTTGGCGAGCGTGGATGCGTATAGTCCCGAGCCTAGTAAGGGAAAGGCGGGGCAACTTGCCTTGGACAACCTTGCTGTGGCCTACGATGTGCTTCTTGCGGAATATGGTCCAGTCTTCGCCAGAGCCAACAAGGCGACGCTTTCACCATGGCTCGGCTTTACGATTGATACCGTTTCGAACTACCAAGTGAACCTCGATCTGGCCGCGAATCTGGCTGCCCCCTACGGATGGATCCGTGTGGTTTTCGATGCAGGGCAAGGCCC